>JBIIVF010000218.1:0-2884 GCA_044339595.1 Bacteroidia bacterium | reverse complement strand
ATAGCGCTTGGTTCTTTTGCTTCAGCAGCCATTTACGGCAATAATACAGCCGGTTTTCGACCCGCTTTTCTTACCGGAATGGCTTTGGCCCTGGTCGCTTTTGCAGTGCTTTGGGCTGATTATCGAAGGAATACGGTCGAACAAATTGTTTAGAACAATTATAAATAACTTTGCCATTGCTTTACAATGCTGTAACGATTTGTCAATCAAGTTTTTATACACGAGAATCGCTGAAGAAAAAAAAATACTTCTCTATGATGGCATCCTAGAAATACTAATTTTGCACCGATTTTAACAGCATGGGTAAACTCATCAAAATTCGCAAAGGCAAAGATATTCTACTCGTAGGAGAAGCTTCGCCAGAAATGGCAACTCCGGTTTCTATCCGGTCATATGCCGTAAAACCTTCTGATTTTAAAGGGGTCGTACCAAAAATGATGGTCAAAGCCGGGGACGAAGTGAAAGCGGGTACACCGATTTTTCACTCCAAAACCAATCCTGAAATCGTTTTTTGCTCTCCCGTTAGCGGTGAAGTAGCAGAAATCGTAAGAGGAGATCGACGCATCATCCTCGAAGTACGGATCATCGCTGATCAGGACATAAAATATGTCGATCTCGGAAAAGAAAACCCAACTTCTTTAAGCAGAGACGCCGTAAAAGAAAAATTGAAGCAAAGTGGGGTTTGGCCTTCTATTCGTCAGCGTCCTTTCAATGTGATTGCAGATCCAATGGATACACCTAAATCCATATTCATTTCTGCATTTGACTCAGCACCATTGGCTCCTGATTACAATTTTATCCTGAAGGATGAAAAAAGTAATCTTCAGGCCGGTATTGATGCTTTGGCTAAATTAACGGATGGCAAAGTCTACATGGGCTTAAAGCATAATGCCAAAGCAAACGATACCTTTAGTGGATTAAGTGGGGTAGAATTTTACGAAGTAAGTGGTCCACATCCTGCCGGAAACGTTGGGGTTCAAATCCATCACATCGATCCGGTAAACAAAGGAGACGTAGTATGGGTTGTAAATCCTCAGGATTTGGCCGTTATAGGACGCGTATTTACTGAAGGAAGATACAGAAATGAAAAAGTGATTGCTTTGGCTGGTTCTGAAGTGAACAAGCCATCTTATCACAAAGTTATTTCCGGAGCATCCATTGAACCGATCGTGTCGGGTAACATTGCGGATGGCAATAACCGCATCATCAGCGGTAACGTGCTTACCGGAACCCATATCGAATCAAATGGTTTCCTTTCCCATTACGATAATATGGTAACCGTAATTCCTGAAGGAACGGATTATGAGTTTTTAGGATGGCTGATTCCAAGTTATGCCCGTCCAAGTATTTCAAAAAGCTTTTTATATTACCTTTCGCCCAATAAGAAATTTAAAGTGAACACCAATACACACGGCGAAGAACGCGCATTTGTAGTAACAGGTGAATACGAAAAGGTATTTCCAATGGATATTTTTCCGGTTCAATTGCTAAAAGCTATTTTAGCCAAAGACCTGGAAGCCATGGAAAATTTGGGAATATATGAGGTAGTGGAAGAAGACATGGCCTTGTGCGAATTTGTTTGTACATCCAAAATAGATGTGCAGGAAATATTGCGTGAAGGCTTGGAGTTAATGGCCGCAGAAGGATAATTAAGAACATTTAATAATAGCAATCAGGAGATGAAATTTTTAAGAAAAAAACTTGATGAGCTGAAGCCTAACTTTCAAAAAGGGGGCAAGCTTTCATTTCTTCACTCCACATTCGATGCCTTAGAAACGTTCATGTTCGTTCCGAATCATGTAACGCATAATGGCACCCATATCAAAGACGGGATTGATCTGAAACGCACCATGTTTATGGTGGTTTTGGCTTTGCTTCCGGCAACACTTTTCGGTATGTGGAATGTAGGGTTTCAGCATTTCAGAGCATTGGGCCAGGAATCTGAATTTTTTGATCAGTTTCTGTTTGGACTTATTCAGGTAACGCCCATCATTGTGGTTTCATATCTGGTAGGTTTAGGTATCGAATTCGCATTTTGTCAGGTAAAAGGACATCCCGTAAACGAAGGTTTCCTTGTTAGCGGATTGTTGATACCTCTGACTTTACCACCCGATATACCATTGTGGATGGTTGGTTTGGGAACCGCATTTGCAGTGGTGCTCGGAAAAGAAGTATTCGGTGGAACCGGAATGAATATCCTGAATCCGGCCCTTACAGCCCGTGTGTTTTTATATTTCGCTTACCCGGGAGCCATGAGTGGCGACGAAGTATGGGTGGCTGCAGATCCTGCCAAATGGGCAGATGGATTTAGTGGAGCAACCAGTTTAGGATTGTCGGCTGTTGGAAAGCCGCTTGAATACTCAAATTGGGACTTGTTCATTGGAGCTATACCGGGTTCTATTGGTGAAACCTCAGTGGTCATGTGCTTAATCGGGGCGGCATTCTTAATATTTACAGGTATAGGAAGTTGGAAAATAATGCTCTCCGTATTTGTCGGTGGATTTTTCATGGCCAGTATTTTGAAATTAGCAGGTCTCGGTTCAGAATCAACTTATTTGGCGATGGACCCCATTACACATCTCGTGATTGGAGGGTTTGCCTTTGGAGCTGTCTTTATGGCTACCGACCCTGTTTCAGCCGCTCAGACAGAAAGAGGAAAAATAATTTATGGCTTGTTAATAGGTATTTTAACAATATTAATTCGGGTATTTAATCCGGCCTATCCCGAAGGTATCATGATGGCAATTCTGCTGATGAATGTCTTTGCCCCATTGGTTGATTATTATGTAGTTCAAGGAAATATAAAAAGGAGGTTGAACCGTGTCAAAGCTTAATATAAATTCAGATAAATATATCCTCATTTTCTCAGTCATCATGACTGTAG
>JBIIVF010000217.1:0-2895 GCA_044339595.1 Bacteroidia bacterium | reverse complement strand
CCTCAGCCAATGAACCCAATGCGGTTTCGTTTGGTGATATCGATAAAAAACCTCAAACGTTAGCCCTAGTTAAAAATATTTCCCGATTGATGAAAGAAGGCAGCATGGGATGCGAAGTAAAAGACTATGCATCTGACCTCACAAAAATCAGGGCCATCATTGCCAAATATCAGGGATATATCGGCTCTGAAAATGAGGTGAAGGAGACCTACAAAATCTATAATGACCTTGTGATTCGGGTATCCGGCGAACATTTCGAGAAAATGATATCGGAAATCTCGCAACTGGCCGAGAATGTCGACTTCAAACGCATTGCCGCCACCGACGTAAGTGAAGAGTATTTTGATCTCGAAACCCGCATCAAAACAAAAAAGGAAATCGAAAAACGCTATGTGGAATTTCTTTCCAGGGCAAAAAACATGGAAGAAGTGCTGAAAGTAGAAAATGAATTGAGGGTAATTCGCGAAGAAATTGAAGTGCGCGAAGGCAGACTCAAATTTCTACAAGACCGCATTGCCTATAGTACCTTAAATTTAAATATTTATCAGGACCTCGATTACACCGGATCAATTACCAGAAAACCGGGATTCTTCAATAAAATTGGCGAAGGATTATCTGCCGGATGGCATGGTATATTGGATTTTATTGTCACCCTCGTTTATTTATGGCCTTTGTGGATTGGACTTGCCGTGGGAATTTATTGGTTCATCCGACGCAGGCGCATCAAAAGACAACAGCCTTGAACAAAAATGAAGCGTTTTTGGAGAAAATAAGGCGTTTCACACTTTCCTTTCCCGAAACCACTGAGGCTTCGCATTTTGAGAAAACATCTTTTCGGGTGAAAAAGAAAATTTTCGCTACCTGAGATGCAAACCATGCTCACCTAACGGTAAAATTATCCTCCATTGACCAAAAGGTATTTTCAGAAATTCCTGATGCCGACATTGATGCGGTTCCCGATAAGTGGGGCAAGCAAGGCTGGACCTTTGTTTATCCGGACAAAATAGGGGAAGAATTGCTGGAGGATGTGTTGGGTTGTGCTTTTCAGGAAGTTATTGGTCGGTAATTCCTTGAAAACACCTCATTACAATCACAAAAATCATCATTTATCGTTTTCCATTATCCGCATCTTACACATTTCTCTGAAATGTAACATAAGTCACACTTCTGAATGGCATAAAAAGGTTCATCATTGGATCGTCAACCACGTAAACTCCTTATCCAATGGGCGTTTGCGGATAATTTGATTTTTCATTACATCTCGAATATGACTTTGGTCAACCTAATAAATGATGGCTGTCATGATTTGAGCAGTCGGAGGGATGGAACTTTGTACCTGAAAATTAAGACCAACTCAACATGAAAAATCTTGTAATTCTTGGAGCCGGAACCGCCGGAACTATGATGGCAAACCACCTTAACCATCATTTGAAACATCCGGAGTGGAATATCGCCATTATCGACGAAAAGGACGAACATCATTATCAACCGGGCTATCTATTTCTGCCGTTTGACATGTATACACCCAAAGACATTATCAAAACCATTGAGGAATTCATTCCAAAAGGGGTTGAACTTATCAAACAAAAAATCGACCTGATTCTGCCAAAAGAGAACAAAATAAAATTGGCCAATGGCAATGAATTAAATTATGACATTTTGATCATTGCCACAGGCACTAAAATTGCTCCTGAAGAAATTGACGGAATGAAAGGATCAGAATGGCAGAAATCTGTTTTCGACTTCTACACTTTTGAAGGATCCTTGGCCTTGCGCAATAAGTTGCGTGATTGGACCGGCGGAAAATTGGTGATCCATATTACCGAAATGCCGATTAAATGTCCGGTTGCACCTTTGGAATTTGCATTTCTAGCCGATTCCTTCTTTAAGCACAAGCACATGCGCGACGATGTGGAAATCACCTATGTAACCCCATTGAGCGGAGCCTTCACAAAACCAAAAGCTACCGAAGCACTGGAACATTTGCTGCACGAAAAAAACATCAAAATAGAAAGCGACTTTGCCATTGAATCGGTCGATAACGAAAACAAAAAAATCATCGATTACGGAGGCAGAGAAATTCCTTTCGACCTTTTGGTCACTGTTCCTACTAATAAAGGAGATGAGCTGATCGAGCGTTCCGGTATGGGTGATGATTTGAATTTTGTACCTACCAACAAAGCCACCTTACAGGCACAGAATTACAGCAACATTTTTGTGTTGGGCGATGCCAGCAACATCCCGGCCTCAAAAGCAGGATCTGTGGCTCACTTTGAAGCAGAAATACTCACCGACAATATCCTGAATTTCATTCATGGAAAACCGTTGAAAGAAGAATTTGACGGGCATGCTAACTGCTTTATAGAAACCGGAAACGGTAAAGCGTTGCTCATTGATTTTAATTATACCCACGAACCTGTGGAAGGCAGCTTCCCATTCGCAGGAGTCGGCCCTTTGAGTTTGCTCAAAGAAAACCGAATGAACCACATGGGTAAACTGGCATTTAGATGGATTTACTGGAATGTATTGCTTAAAGGCACCCACATTCCATTTGTATCGGCCACCATGTCAGAAAGTGGAAAACATTATGAAGAAGTATTAGAACATTAAAAACAAACAAAATGGAAAGAATGATTGAAGGCAAAACCATTGCCGTAAACGAAGAAGGTTATTTAACCGATTTTAAACAGTGGGACAAAACCATTGCAGAAGTACTGGCTGCAGAAGCAGAAATTGCACTCACACCTAGACATTGGCAAGTATTGGAATACCTGCAAAAAGAACACAACAACCAGGTAGCCCTCAGTATCCGCCGAATAGGTAAAAGTGACATCATTGATATCAAAGATTTTTATCAATTGTTTCCGAATGCTCCCCTGAAAACAGCCACCAAAA
>JBIIVF010000216.1:0-2901 GCA_044339595.1 Bacteroidia bacterium | reverse complement strand
GTCGGCCATTATCTCGTCGGTTAAGAAGATGTATCCCGATAAAAAGATTACCGGCATTTTTCAACCGCATTTGTATTCCCGAACCCGCGATTTTGCCGACGGATTCGCAGAGAGTTTGTCGTTGCTCGACCGGGTCATCCTCATGCCGATTTATCCTGCCCGTGAACTTCCCACGCAAGGGGTTAACAGCGAAATGATTTTGAATCGCATGAACCACCCCAATGCTGGGATTTGTAGTCGTGAAGCCCTGACGGAGGTGTTGAGTCAACAACCTGTGGACGTATTGGTAACTTTGGGTGCCGGGGATATTGACCGGGAAATAAAAAGATTGAAAGTCTGGATGGATGGTAGGAATCAGTAAACAAAAACTGGCCATGATGTTCATCGGACTGCTTGCAGTCGGGTTGATCGTTTTTTGGTTGATTTTTGCTCAAAAGGGAAAGGAGCTGAAATGTAATCGGGTTGAGATACGCATTTATCCTGAAGATGAATTATTTTTTGTAACCTCTCAAAGGGTGCAGGAATTATTGATGGATGAACAGCGGCAATCGCCGGTAGGGAAGCCGCTAAAGACATTGAATTTGAAATACCTTGAAGGCAGAATTAAAAGACATCCTGCGGTTGAAAAAGCCAATGTGTACACCCATTTGGATGGAAGACTGATCGCTGAAGTTTGGCAAAAAGAACCCATTATTCGAATCCATGCCGGCAACGGCTATGGGTATTATCTTGATAAAAGTGGACATGAATTTCCCTTGAGTAAGCAGTATTCGGCAAGGGTGATGGTTGCCACAGGAAACATCGACACGGCTGTGGTCAGGAAACTATACACCCTCGCGTGCTTTGTGCATGAAAACCCCTTTTGGAAAGCCCAAATAGAACAGATTTTTGTAAATGATGGGAAAGACCTGATTCTGATCCCCAAAGTGGGCCGTTCAAAGCTCATAATTGGTGATACAGAAAGGTTGGAGGAGAAGCTGAATGATTTGAGAATCGTTCAAAAGGATGCGCTCACAGCGGTGGGTTGGAATAAATACAGCAGCATCAATGTGAAATTTAAGGACGTAGTGATTTGCAAATAACCGGAATATGAACAGCAATAAAATAATCGTAGGACTAGACATTGGAACCACCAAAATATGTGTGATTGTGGGGCGTGCCAATGAGTTTGGAAAAGTAGATATACTCGGAATGGGTAAAGTAACCGCCCATGGAGGAGTGACCCGAGGCGTAGTCTCTAACATCGATAAGACTGTTATTGCTATTCAGGATGCCATTCGTGAAGCATCAGAAAAATCAAATGTCGAAATCAAAAAAGTACATGTAGGGATTGCCGGCGCACACATCAACAGCCTGCAGCACCGCGGTATGATCATCCGAAACAACGGAGAAGAAGAAATCAACAAAGAAGACCTAAAAAAACTTGAGCAGGATATGTATAAACTGGCTGTAAGGCCGGGCGATAAAATCATCCATGTCTTGCCTCAGGATTATATCATTGATGATGAGCCGAACAATACCGATCCGATTGGTATGGCCGGCGTTAAGCTGGAAGGGAATTTTCACATCATCACCGGTCAAATAACAGCAGCCAAAAATATCCACAAATGCGTAGAAAAGGCAGGTATTAAGGTGGCAGAACTGACGCTTGAGCCTTTGGCCTCAGCGCAATCGGTGCTGAGTGATGAAGAACTGGAGGCAGGCGTTGTGTTGGTTGACATTGGAGGTGGTACCACAGATGTGGCGATTTTTCATGAAAACATCATTCGTCACACTGCGGTGATTCCTTTCGGTGGGAACATCATCACCGAAGACATCAAAGATGGATGTAACGTGATGAAAGCACAGGCTGAATTGCTCAAAGTGCGCTTTGGGTCAGCATTGGCCAATGAGAGTGCCGAAAATGAAATCGTAACCATACCCGGTATTCGCGGAAGAGAACCCAAGGAAATCTCTGTCAAGAATTTGGCCCGCATCATTCAGGCTCGTATGGAAGAAATATTAGATTTGGTGTATTACGAAATCAAAGCATCGAACTTAGAGAAAAAACTGGTGGGCGGAATTGTGCTGACCGGCGGAGGGGCTATGTTGAAACACATTGCACAACTCGCAGAATACACCACCGGATTGGATGCCCGCATCGGATATCCCAACGAACACCTTGCCAAAGGAATGGTTGAGGAAGTAAAAAGTCCGGTTTATGCTACCGGTGTCGGACTTGTTTTGCGCGGATTGATGGAAGATGCCGAAAGTGATAACATCGACAATGGACCCACAAAAATTGAAAAGAAGCCGGAGAAGACCAAGAGTGCCATTTTCGGAAAGTTTAAGGAATGGTTGAAAGATGAAAGCGAAATGGATGACTTTAACTAAACCCTTAATCCCCCAATTCGTAATTTTTAATTCGTAATTTTTAATTCGTAAGATATGTCATTTATTGTAGATTTACCCAAGGAGAAATCATCCATCATTAAAGTGATCGGTGTTGGCGGCGGCGGCGGAAATGCTGTCAATTTTATGTACAACGAAGGCATCAAAGGCGTTGATTTCATCATTTGCAATACCGATCAGCAAGTGCTGGAAGCGAGTCCGGTTCCCAATAAAATCAGAATTGGCGACGAGCTTACCGAAGGCAGAGGGGCAGGATCGAACCCTGAAGTGGGTCGATTGGCTGCTGAAGAGAGTATTGTCGAAATTGTGGAAGCCTTGGGCGTGAATACGCAAATGGTCTTTGTAACTGCGGGAATGGGTGGCGGAACCGGAACAGGCGCGGCGCCGGTTATTGCCAAAGCTGCCAAGGAAATGGGTATTCTCACAGTAGGGATCATCACTACCCCATTTGTATTTGAAGGCCCGAAGAGGAAACTCGCTGCCGACAACGGTGTGGAAGCCTTGAGAAAG
>JBIIVF010000215.1:0-2916 GCA_044339595.1 Bacteroidia bacterium | reverse complement strand
ATTGCGCCCGGAATGTGAAAAATGTATATTCGCAGCTACAAATAAGAACATGACTAGAATTGCGGAGCGTCTTTCCTTGATTGAAGAATCTCAAACCATCGGGATGGCGAAAAAGACGCGGGCATTGCAAACACAAGGGATCTCCATCATACCCTTGCATTTTGGAGAACCTGATTTTGACACCCCTTTGCACATCAAGGAAGCCGCTATACAGGCCATTCGCGATGGTAAAACCAAATATACGCCGGTGGCCGGAATCCCTGAATTGAGACAAGCCGTTTCTGAGAAATTCCGAAATGAAAATGGGTTGTTTTATTCACCAGAAGAGATTGTCATTAGCACCGGTGCGAAACATGCCATCATGAATGTGATCATGAGCACCATTAATCCCGGAGATGAAGTGCTGGTACCCACGCCATTCTGGGTGAGTTACAGCGAAATGATCAAATTTGCTGAAGGTGTTCCGATCTACATTAAAACATCCATCACCAATCAATTTAAACCCGATTGGGAGGAGGTAAAATCGCGCATCACCCCGCGTACCAAAATGTTCTTATTTTCATCTCCGAATAACCCTACCGGCAATATGCTTTCGGCAGATGACATGGCAGAACTCGCCAAAATTTTAGCGCCCCACCCAGACATTCTGGTGGTGGCCGATGAAATTTATGAACATATCATTTTTGGAGAAAAAAAACATGTAAGCATAGGCTCTTTTGAGGCATTGAAAGATCGCGTGGTGACCGTAAACGGTGTATCCAAAGCCTTTGCCATGACCGGATGGAGAATCGGGTATATAGGAGCGCCTTTAGATATTGCCAAAGCTTGTGAAAAGCTTCAAAGTCAATTTACCAGTGGTACCAATTCGATTGCACAATTTGCCTCCCTTACTGCCTTAACGACCTCCTTAGCGCCAACTTTAGCCATGACCATGGCCTTCAAAGAAAGGAGAGATTTTCTTTTGGGCAGACTCAGCAAAATTGAAGGTTTTCATTGCAATCATCCCGAGGGTGCATTCTATCTATTTCCGGAGGTAAAATCCTTCTTTGGTCGTTCCTTCGAAGGACATACGATTGAAAATGCCTATGATCTTTGTATTTATCTGTTAGAAGAGGGCCATGTTTCGATGGTATCCGGCGAGGCATTTGGAAATCCTGAGTGCATTCGACTCTCTTATGCCACAAGCATGGAGAACCTATCTATTGCTTGCGATCGTATTGAATCTGCCTTAGCTAAGTTATCGTGAATAGCGCAGAGATAAGAGGTCTTTTTGATGCATTCTCACATACTCGAGTGATGGTGATTGGTGATATCATGATTGATTCATATTTCCATGGAAAAGTAGAAAGAATTTCTCCGGAAGCGCCTGTACCGGTTGTGACCATTGAAAGAAAAGAGCATCGATTGGGAGGTGCGGCCAATGTAGCCCTCAATTTAAAAGCCATGGAAGCTGACGTAATTTTATGTGGAATCACCGGCGAGGATGCTGAAAGGGATTTGATGTTGAAATTACTGAATGAAAAAAACATTGGCATCGCAGGGATTATGTGTGAAAACGGGCGTAAAACTACCGTTAAAACGCGCATCATAGGCAACAAACATCAGGTGCTGCGCATAGACCTTGAAGATACCGATGAAATC
Source organism: Bacteroidia bacterium (assembly GCA_044339595.1). GTDB lineage: Bacteria > Bacteroidota > Bacteroidia > NS11-12g > UBA9320 > CAZTGZ01. The sequence goes on along the minus strand of JBIIVF010000215.1, from coordinate 1,275 downwards.
CAACCCAATACTGCACAAAAAATACTGTCATTTGTTCAGGCAGAGATCGATACATGTGATGTAGTGATTATCGAAGACTACAATAAAGGGATGTTGACGGGGGAAGTCATTCAAAAAATTCTGGAAATAGCAAAAAAATCAGCAAAACCTGTGGTGGTAGACCCTAAGCTTGATCACTTTTTTGATTATCAAGGCGTGGCACTTTTTAAACCCAACCGAAAAGAAGTCAAAGAGGGTTTAAAAACAGATTTAGACCTGCATCAACCTGAGAATGTAAAAACAGCCATTCAAGAATTGAGTGAAAAACTGCATTGTGACTACGTGATGATTACCCTCAGTGAACAAGGCATGATGGTTGGAAATCAGACAGAATCGATACACTTGCCGGCGCATGAGAGAAAAATAGCGGATGTAAGTGGTGCAGGTGATACAGTGATCAGCATTGCGGCTTTGTGCGTGGCTCAAAAAACTTCAGCCGAAGTGATGGCTCGTTTGGCCAATTTATCCGGAGGATTGGTCTGCGAAAAGCCCGGTGTAGTGCCGGTAGATAAATCATTGCTCCTACAAGAATATGAAGCACATTATCTATGAGCGTAGGGGAAAAATTAAATGGTTTTATCTTTAAAAATCAAAGAGTCATTTCCCGCACATTGCGGGTATTAATTCTGTTGATTTCTTTGTTGACGGTTGCCGCGCTCATTTATTATCACGGATTTAATCACACGCAGGAATATCGCAGTTCCATCTTCAACATCATCAAACTGTTTTACGGCTTTTTTATTTTAAACTTTGCCTTGAAGATTTTTTTTACCTTGGACCGGAAGGAATTCATTCGGACCAACTGGGTAGAAACAATCTTACTTCTGATTGTGTCTTATGATGTAATCAGTCACTATTTGTTTGGCGTACCGCTGCTTCACAAGATTTTTGAGGCCCTGAATCTTGGACATTTTAATACACTTTATACCTTATTTATTCAATTTTATCTTTTGATTCTCGTTTTTATTGAATTCATCCGAAACTATAAAGATTTTAATAGAATTAAAATTAAGCCTGCCACGTTATTCAATTTTTCGTTCATCCTATTGATTTTAGGGGGCGCATTCCTATTGAGTTTACCGGGTATGAATACAACGGGAAAATTTCTAAATTTTACGGATGCCCTATTTTTGAGTGCCAGCGCGTCTTGTGTTACAGGTTTGAGCACGCTCGATGTTTCTAGCTTCTTTAATACCAAAGGACATATCATTCTGCTGATTCTGATTCAATTAGGCG
>JBIIVF010000057.1:0-14677 GCA_044339595.1 Bacteroidia bacterium | reverse complement strand
CACCAATCAGGGAACAACCAATATCAGCTCCTTGAAAGTAAAATATACCCTGAATGGTATTTGGTTCGACAGCAGCTATACCATCACTACCCTGGGAAGCAAAGGGTCTGCCTATCTTTATCTTGGAAACCATAAATTTCATGATTCCGTGAATGTTTTTAAAGGATATGTGTATGCCCCAAATGGCGAGCAAGATGAATTTATGCTCAATGATTCCTTCATCACCACCTACCACACACGGGCATTTAAAGTATTGAAAATCACAGGGAAAGACACCATTTGTGAAGGCGTAACCAATCGTCTGGAGGTGAGAAAATATCCGGGGCTTTATGATTGGTACCGCGACGAAAAACTCATCTTAAAGGAAGCCTTTTTCAATTACAATTCAGCCGTTCCGGGTGATTATTATTGCATTTTGAATGATTCCTTTTGCAATATTTATTCAGATACCTTTCGGGTGACTGCCCTACCCGCTCCTAAAATCAGAAAGTCAGGAGATACTTTATATACAGACATTTCAGAAAAAGTATATTGGTTTCGGAACAGTGTCATTATTGATTCCTTTAAGTCGTATATCATCCCTAAAATACCGGGTAAATTTTGGTCGAGGTACAGCAACCGGGTGCACGGATGTGATCTGATGAGCAATCAAATCGATATCAGCTTTTCATCCAGCCCTGAAATACTCACATCAGCTCTGAGGATTTTGAATAACCGCATTTTCCGGTGGGAAGGGAATAATCCGGTTGACATTGGCATTTATTCGGTGGATGGAAGAATTATACTAGAGCGAAAACAATGGTCGGGTGAATGGATGCCTAAGATCCAATCGGGTATCTACCTCATTCAGATTTCTGATAGACACGAAGTGATTTGGCAGAAAGTGTGGTTGGAATGAGAGGTTTGGGAGTAACTATAAATGATAATCAATGAATATCTCATCATTCAATACTCACGTAATTCCAAGAAACCTAAAATGAAGTCCTTAAGGAAAGACTTTTAACGAGTATCTTCAAATTGACAATTAGAACGACAGTAAAAAGTCTACTATCCTTCTCAATCAAAGATACAATCAACCTTACCCCCTCGAAAACAGCGTACTCACCTTATTTAAGGTTTTATTCTCACTGTCATACTCATACTGAAAGATGCCTTCTTCACCCGTTACAATCAGCTGACCGTCTAAAACGATCACATCCCAGGCGTGGAGGGTCACATCTGAGGTAACCTTGTTATTTTGGATATCTTTCAGATTATTGGTTTTGAACCAGTGTATACCGCCATCTCCCATGCAGATAAATAGATCCTCGGCATTGATTCCTAATCCAAGCGGCGTGTCATCGAAAAAATATTCTGCCAAGATGATCGGATTGGCCGCATTTTTTACATTCAACACCATCAACTCATTGACTCCTCCTCCACAACGTTGTCCTACGCTCAACGTTGAAAAGGCAATATCGTCTTGCACCACCACCGGGTCACAAGCTTGAATATGTTGCACCGTGCTCACCACCACAGGAATGGCTGGGTTAGTGGTATAATCCACAATAAAAACCCCATTGGTGGAGCCGATAAAGAGAAACTCTTTGTATTTGTAGATGGTTTCAATGGTACCCCGGTTTAAGGGAACAGCATTTTTCGTTTTTGGATCTAAAGAGGTAGAAATATCTATGGGTAACAAAGACGATTCATTCACCACATATAAATAATCTCCGGCCAATGTAAAGCGGGCCATTGAACCTCCTACCCCGTCGGTGTTGCCTCTGTTTTCTGACGACATCACAGCCACATCCTCCTGCATCCCAAAAAAGAAATTCCATCCCCGGCTAGTGTATTCCTTGCGCACCACTTCTTTTTCCCCAAAGCCGATCAAATACATATTGTCGGACTTTTTAGCCGTTTCAAAAAAAGCATTTTCCACCCTTTTGGTTAGGGTGATTGCGTTGACATTGCTCATATCCAAAATCAGCAAATCCGGACCACTGTTTACATACATTTGGTTGTTTCTCACCACCGCATCTGTGTTTCCTGGAATGCGCAAATAGCCCAGTTTTACCGGTTTAGACGGATCTGCGTTATCAATGATGTGTATACCGTCATACAGGTCATTTACCAGCAAATATTGACCATATACATAGATTCTTCCCGGATTAACCATTTCCTTCACACCTTCTGCTTTATACCCTGATCGAATGTCATCAAATGACAACATGATGGGAAGTCGATCTACATCCGTGTAAGTAATCATCGAACGGTCAGAACATCCTGATATCCACAATACGGTTAAAAGGAGAAACAAACGGGCAGAAGTGAGCGCTTTCATAATAAATTTGGATTTTAACTCAAAATTATAGCTAATTTTCGGAATATTTGAACACGAATATCACCTTAGAATCATATTATCATGTTGCATATCAATAAATGCCTGATTTTTTTGCTTTTAATTTTTGTCGGAAGCACAAAAGCTTCTGCTCAATTCTCTACAGATATTATTTTTCTCAAATCAGGAACGGAGATAGTAGGCGTATTAGACAGCATTAAAAGAGATACAGTTTTTTTTAGGGTCGGCGGCAGAATCGCGGTAGCCTATCCCATGCGCGAGGTCGAAAAGTTCAGCATGCAACAGCAGGGACAACCCAAATCGCCCAAAAAGAAAAAAGAAGGCAATCCGATGCCTGACTCCGGATTTTATTTTGCTATTCAAAACAACCTCTCAATTCGAGGAGTAACCGCACAATTGAGTGGAGCCTATCGCCTGAATTACATCATTCAGCCCATGGCATCGGTCGAAATGGCGCGTTATATTGCAGCCGGGGGCAGTTTTCTATCGGTTATGGCCGGCTTAAATGGCGATTTAAAAAAAGGAAAAAGAAGTCCGTTTTATAGCGTTCAAGCCGGATATGGTCTGAATCTCACCTCTCAATCACAATGGGATTACGGGGTGATCAAAGATAAAAAAGGTGGCTTCAAAATGGAATACGGTTTCGGTATCAGGCAAAGTACCAAAGACAACGAATTCATTTGGCATTATGGCCTATCGCTTAGCACTCAAAACGCAGAATACATGTATGACAAAACTGTTTGGAATAGGTTGACCAATACCCGACGCAATGTTGAAGTGACGGAGAACATTACCTATTTGAGGTTCAACCTTAAATTGGGTGTGATTCTTTAATCCCAGTCCCTATCTAACCAACACCTTAAAGCTCTTCTTATGCAAAGGCTTCGAAGCTGCAGCAGCTGAACTGCTCACCTGAATGATGTACATCTCGCCGGCCAATCCAGAAAAATCCAACGTTCCTTCCCAGGTATCTTTAACCCATCCATCAAAAACATCTTTAACCCATCGTCCATTCAAATCAAACACTTTAACGGCAATTTGTTGAGCCTTTTCCACTTCTATCTTCAATCCGGATCGGCCATTTACAGCAGGATTGGGATAAAGCACGGCACTAAACGCTGAAGGTTGAGCGTAATAAAAATAAGCGGCAGAATCAATGTTTCCGGTCACCCACAAACCGCCGGAAACGCTCCCGGCCCAGATTTTTTTTCCGGAAGGGTCATTCGGATCCACCAAAAAGGTTCGGGTTCTTCCCCCTATATTTCTGGGACCTCTTTCTGTATACTCGAATTCATAGCTACCCGGCTTGTTCACGGCTGTGAATAGCCCTCTCCCATGTGTACCGATGATAAAAGTCTTGTCGGATTCACGGTAACGAATCATGTCGATTCGCAGGTTAGGCAATCCTGTGCCGGCAGGTTTCCAAAGGGTATTGCTACCGTCGAGCTTTTCTGTGTAATAGATTCCCAATTCAGTCGCAACATAACATACATCCTCGTTATCGGGATGGATCATCGCCCAACGAATCGGCATATCAGGCAAATTGCCTTCTACATTCACCCAATCGGCGCTGTCGGCCAATGTATTCCGACTTTCAAATACGCTGGGTACGCCATAATTTGAGTAAACCACCACAGCGTGATTGGCATCTTGCTGACTTAAGGCAATGCATGAAGTATAGATGCCTTCATCTCCACCAATGGGTAATATCCCTTTCAAATCGAGATTCACCGGAAAATAACTGTTGTCAGTCAAATGAGCATTATCCACCCGGTAAACTTTACCCCCATTGGTTCTTCCTAAAAACACGGTGTTGGGTTTGGCTTTAGAGGATGCGATGGCAGAAATCTGTCCCCAGGGACGAGTCGTGAGCCTCCAATCTGTGCTGTCTGCAAAAGATGCATTGTCCAACCTCCATAATCCTTGATTACTGGCTTGATAAATCACCTCCGGGTCGGTAGCATCCATCTCCAATGGATTGATAAACAACACATTGGCATCCTTCACTTTGGGATTGGTGATGGTATCCGTAACAGTACCTCTGAAACGGTAAATCCTTCGTTCCTGGGTGGTGGTAAAAATGACTTGTCCATTTGGGTTGACTGCACAAAAACCGCCATCCGCCCAGGATAATTTGTTAAAATCTGATATTCCGAGTCCGCTAGACATATACGTTCCATTGTCTTGAGTACCGCCCAAAACCCGGTAATCTCCTACCTCCGGACCGATGGCACAGGAATAATACTGAGTCACATTGTAATTTTTATTGACGTCGAATAAAATCGGATCATCGGAGGTAAAGTTGGTACACATATAAATGCCACCGTCATTGCCAAAAAGGACTGTATCGGAGTTAATAAAAACGACTTCATGCTGATCAACGTGTACATACTGTTTTTTAACTTTAGATCGCGTATCCCCTTCTGTCAGTTGCTCCCAATTCTTCCCGCCATCGCGTGTTCTCCAGATATTTAAACCACCTGCCACGGCCACATCCGGATTGTTCGGATCTACTGTGATGATGAGGTCGTACCAGCCCTGTTGTTTGGCCAATTCACGGTCTCCACCGGGTAAGCTTACTTCTTCCCAAGTCAAACCCTTGTCTTTAGTTTTATAAACGCCTCTGATTTTACGATCTGTATTGCTGCTTACGGGAATACAATATGCAACATTGGCATCGGAAGGAGCTGTGGCCATTTCAATCCGATGAATGTCGGATGGAATACCGGTCACGCGTTTTTCCCACGTTCCGGGATCACCGGTTGAAGAATAATAGATACCATCGGTTTGAAATAATCCGGCAGTCACAAAAATACCGTGGTCTGCGGTTAGCTCAAGGTCACCCATTCGATTGACGATAGCGCCGTTATTGGTGCCTAAAACCATCTTCCAGGTTAGGCCCCCATCGGTACTTCTTTGCAATCCAGCTTCGCGGGTAGCCACGTAAATGTGACCGGTTATAGGATGCACGATCATATCCTGACAATGCCAAAAAGAATCATTGAGCGTTGAGGGAAGCACATTCCATGAAGCGCCGGCATCGGTGCTTTTCCATACACCCCATCCACGCGCTGCATCCGCATTGAACCATCCTTCTCCGGTGCAGAAATAAAAGGTTTTGGGCTGCAATGGATCATGAACGATTTTTGAAATACTCAACGTAGCCATATAATCATCCACTGCGGTCCAACCATATGGATAAATTTCTCTTTTCAACTGCTTATCTGAACGTCCAAAAGAAGCATCCAATGATTGCCATGCTTTTACCAAATCACCCGGATTGATGCGTCCGGTTTCAGGGTTTTGAGTTCTCATTTTCTCGAATTCCATGAATTCAGGAGCAGGAAGATTCTCTGAAGCGTTGGGTAAATGCACAGCCATTTTACAAGCTGAACCCGACATAACTGCAATGATAAGGTAGGTATAAATTTTTCTCATTCGCTCTGGAGTGTGATGGAACTAGATTCGGTATTACCGATGGGTGGATGCCATTTGGTTAATTTTACTTCTATGCTGGAACAATCAGGATGAAACATTTGTTTCAATGTTATCATAATCTGACGGGCAACTTCTTCAATGAGCCGTATTTTTCTTGTCATAATTTCATGAATGGCAAGATATACCCTTTCATAGTCGATGGTTTGGTCGAGCGAATCGATGACCTTGTCGAGCGGATAATTCAGCTCAAAACAAACAGACACGGTATATCTGCCGCCGGTCAGGTGTTCCTGAGGATGCCATCCAAAGGATGCATAAAATTCCATCTCGTTTAAACACAATCTGCCTTTTGTCATTTCGTTCATAAAAATAAGTCGATTTTACCATTTGAAAAAGCACGCTTTATTTCAAAGGCTTATTTTTGCAAATCTATTATAAACCTATGAGTCAATTAGATTATTCAGCACTGAAAGAACAAAACAAAGGAAAAGATCAATATCAGCATCCTGATTTTTATTTGATGGATGAATTGCTAACCGAAGAGCATAAGATGATCCGGGATTCTGTACGGGAATACGTTAAACGCGAATTGTCGCCCATCATTGAAGCCTGCAATCAACAAGCTGAATTTCCGAGACATATCGTGAAAGGATTGGGTGAAATTGGTTGTTTTGGACCACAGATTCCGGCAGAATATGGTGGTGGCGGATTGGACTATATCTCCTATGGTTTGGCTATGCAAGAACTCGAAAGATGCGATTCTGGCGTGAGATCTACTGCATCCGTGCAGGGTTCGCTGGTGATGTATCCAATTTACAAATTTGGTTCTGAGGAACAAAAACGCAAATACCTCCCAAAATTAGCGAGTGGTGAATTTTTGGGATGTTTTGGTCTGACAGAACCCGATGCCGGTTCCGATCCGGGCAGCATGGTTACGAATTATAAAGATATGGGCGATCATTATCTCCTCAACGGAGCAAAAATGTGGATTTCTAACTCCCCTTTTGCGGATGTGGCGGTTGTTTGGGCCAAAGATGAAGAAGGTGTCATCAAAGGATTAATTGTCGAACGCGGCATGGAGGGCTTCAGTACCCCTGAAATACACGGGAAATGGAGCTTGCGTGCCAGTGCAACCGGAGAATTGGTCTTTGACAATGTAAAAGTTCCGAAAGAGAATCTGATGCCGGGTGTAAAAGGACTGAAAGGACCCCTTACCTGTTTGAATTCTGCGCGTTACGGCATCAGTTGGGGCGCACTAGGGGCCGCCATGGATTGTTATGTGAGCGCAGTCAATTATGCCAAACAACGCAAACAATTTGGGAAACCGATTGGTGGATTTCAATTACAGCAAAAGAAATTGGCAGAAATGTTGACGGAAATTACCAAAGCACAGTTGCTTACCTGGCGCCTGGGCGTATTGATGAATGAAGGCAGAGCTACTCCCGCTCAAATATCCATGGCCAAAAGAAACAATGTGGAAATAGCCTTAAATGTTGCCCGTGAGGCACGTCAAATCCACGGCGGCATGGGCATCACCGGAGAATATCCCATCATGCGACATATGATGAACCTCGAAAGTGTGGTGACGTATGAAGGAACGCATGATGTGCATTTGCTCATTTTAGGCATGGAAATTACCGGTGAAAATGCTTTTATATAATCCAAAATGAGATTCACTACCGTTTTGCTTTTTTGTTTGATGATGGTTTCGAAATCTTTCGCAGCTTTCGACTATACCCCCGTTTTGGTGCATCTAAGCAAAGCAGGACAACATGATTCATTGGGCTTTAATCTTGTAGAAAAAATACCTGCCCTGATGTATAAAAAAATCATGTCAGGAGACATCACCCTTTGGGATGGACCTCAAAAACAAGTCAAAATAGCCCCTGATGCCCTTGAAGCCATCGAAAGAAGTACCCTTACCAAAATGATCGATTGTAAGGACCTTTTTTTGAATGAGATATGGCGACAAGAACGAAAAGAATTTGAGTTCAATATCATCGGATTTACCTTTATCAATGAAAGCATTCAAGGCCAAAAGGTCTTATATGGATTTGTGGATGCCTCTGAATTGAATGAAATGCTCAAATCAGTGGTGATAGAGACCAATGCCAATGGCCCTGCCAATTTGACTTATTGGGATGCTCTTTACAGCAAAGCTTATCCTTTCAATATTGTGCAATTTGGGAAAAACAACTTTCAGCAGAACATGGCTGAAAGCTTGCAATTACAAAATGATCTTTTCAGAAATCCTAAGATAGCGAGCAATGCGTTTAAAATTACTAACAACAAGGAAATTGAATTGGTGATTCAACCCGGATTCCAACAAAATAAAGCGTTGATGGAGGCTTTGAATCAATATTTAAATGCAAACAAAGAAATCTTCTACAATTTGGGGGGAAATGAAGTACTCAACTATCTCAACCCCAAAGCAAAAATTCAGGTTTCGAGCATTTCAATCATTGAAATTAGAACCAAACGCAATGGACTTGAGGAGACCTTTATCACGCAGGTCGCCATTTTTGTAGAGGGTAAACCATTAAAGCCATTAAGTGAGGCTCAAATGGATGGATTGGGTATCACAGTTGAACTTCGGTCGCTGAAAGAATACCTGTCATTGCACAGCTACCAATATACCCTATCAAGAATTAATCACCAGGAAATTTATTTTCACGAATCATCAAAATATCAGCAGGGTTTGAAAGAATCACCCTGGAACCAACTGACCCCTTTGCTATGAATGTTGCACCCAAATCAATGAAACACACAATTAAATTCGGAACGGATGGTTGGAGAGCCATCATTGCAGACACTTACACGGTAGAAAACGTATCAAGAGTGGCTGAAGCTACCGCCCTCTGGGGGAAATCGTTAACAGAAAATCCTGTGATGGTCATCGGATTCGACTGCCGATTTGGTGGCAGGTTATTTATGGAAACCACAGCACGCGTGCTGGCAGAACACGGTGTAAAAGTGCTGGTGAATGAGCATTTTGTAAGCACTCCAATGGTATCTCTGGCGACTCAAAAAACAGGAAGCATAGCAGGTATCGTGATTACGGCTAGCCATAATCCCCCTTCTTACAATGGTTTTAAGATCAAGGCATCTTATGGCGGACCTGCATCTCCCTCCGAAATTGACAAAATAGAAAATCTAATTCCGGAGAACATCTCCGTTCAACCTGCGGCCTACGAATATTACAAAACCACCGGCATGATCGAAGTCATTGACGCAGAAGGGATGTACGAAGATCAGGTGAATGCTCAGTTTGACATGAAAACCATACAGGATCCAAGGTTAAATTTTGCTTACGATGCGATGTTTGGTGCGGGTCAGGATGTGATGCGCCATTTGATGCCGGATGCCACTTTTTTGCATTGCGACCATAACCCGGGATTTGAAGGACAAGCACCTGAACCCATCCATAAAAACTTGCGTGAGTTTTCAGAAATGATTGAAATGGCCGGTGATATTGATTCCGGTCTCGCAACAGACGGAGATGCGGATAGAATTGGTCTCTACAACAAAGAAGGCAAGTTCATTGATTCGCACCACATCATCTTAATACTGATCAATTATTTGCATCAGTTTAAAGGGATGAACGGAAAAGTAGTGAACAGTTTCAGCTGTACCTCCAGAATCAAGAAAATGTGTGACCATTTCGGATTGCCGCAAGAAACCACCCGCATTGGATTCAAATACATCTGCGATATTATTGTTGCAGAGGATGTGTTGATTGGAGGAGAAGAATCCGGTGGTATCGCCATCAAAGGACATATTCCGGAACGAGATGGAATATGGATTGGATTGGTGATTTGGGAATACATGGCCAAAACTGGCAAGTCTTTGGACGATCTCATCAACGATGTATACGCTATAACCGGTCCATTTGCACTCGACCGCGATGATTTACATGTAGAAGAAGCCAAAAAGCAAGAAATCATTCAGCATTGCGTTAACCGCCAGTATGCGCGCTTTGGAACTTTCCATGTGCAAAATGTTGAAGATCTGGATGGATTTAAATTCCACCTGGGTGATGAACGTTGGGTGATGATACGTCCGAGTGGAACCGAACCGGTGTTGCGCATCTATGCCGAAGCCGAAAATGCCGAAATGGTCAGAAAGATTCTCGACGAAACCAGAAATACCCTCTTTGCTTAACAAATTCATTTTCCTTGCGGGGTTTTGGCTATTTACGGTTTGTTCTCAAGCCCAGTCAAACGATAGCCTTCGACAAAGAAAAAAAATTCTGATTTCGGCCAACACGGTAGCTTACACAGGCGCCATGACCGGATTGTACCAACTTTGGTACAAAGACTATCCCATGGAGAAGTTCCATTTTTTTAATGATAACGCCGAATGGCTTCAAATGGATAAGTTGGGACATGCATATAGTTGCTATTACGAAGGACTCACCGGTATTCAAATGATGCGCTGGGCCGGTTATTCGGAGAAAGCAAGTATTTGGATCGGAGGAAGTTATGGTTGGTGGATACAAGCGGGTGTAGAAATCATGGATGGATTCAGCAAAGGCTGGGGAGCCAGTTGGGGCGATTTAATGGCCAATACTCTCGGTTCTGCGTTGGTAATTGGTCAAGAATTAACATTTAAAGAGCAGCGGGTGACCATGAAACTTTCGTATGCGCCTACTTTTTACGCGCAATATAGGCCCAATGTGTTGGGGTCATCGCATATCGAGCGACTTTTTAAAGATTACAATGGACAGATTTACTGGCTTTCGACCACCCCTGCGACCTGGTTACCGGAAACTTCGAAACTCCCTCGTTGGTTGGGTTTAGCCGTGGGCTATGGAGCCCATGGAATGACCGGAGGTTTTGATAATTTAGAGCTCCTGTATGAGGGCGTAATTCAAGATCCTTTTGAGCGTAAAAGACAGGGTTATTTGGCGGCAGACCTGGATTTGAGGAAAATTCCCGTGAAGAAAAAATGGTTGAAATCAACCTTGTTTGTGTTGAACTGCGTCAAATTCCCGATGCCGGGAGTGTCTTTTGAAAAAGATCAAACACCTCAATTTCAATGGATTGCATTCTAACTATTTGCGATAACGCCGTTTAATTTTTGCCTTCCAAACCCCGCTTCCATACGTGGCCAAGTACATCTCTTTTTGGTCATCGGTAAGATAAAAGTCTTTGATGATCATTTTTGGTAGATTCTTTCCTGCCGCATTCCATAGATTGTCGAAATAAACCCAAAATCCTTCATCCGTCGAAGCCCAAACGGTTGTTTTTCGATTTTGCATCACCCAAATCTTGTTTACAGAGGTGACCGGTAATCCCTTAGTAATATCTTTCCAGCTTGTTCCGCCATCCGAAGAATAAAAGAGCCTATTCGCTTGGGATGAATCACCCAAACCTTCGAGTCCGGCCCAAATCTGCAAACTATCTCCCGGGATGGTGGCCAAAGCACGGATGTAACGCCAACTGAGTATGGGTAGATTTTTAGTGATGTCGGTCCAAACAATTTTCCCTTCGACTTCTTTGCCTGAAAATAACTTTCCGCGCAACTCCTCTCCTGTTTTCCAGGCAGGTTGATCATAGGCCAAATATCCTTGAAACGGCTTCCCATTCGCAATGGTCACCGCTTGAATGGCAAAACCGCCTCCATCTATTTTCTCACTGAGATTTTCCCACCATTCATCTCCACTCTTCCGCCAAAGGTTATACCATCCCGCATATAATACTTCTTTCTGAAATGGATCATTGAGTAATGGAAAGTATAATTTATTGGTAATCTGTGGGTTACCAATGCTATTCCAACTTTCTCCGTCATTGTCTGAAGCCAGCAACATTGCATTTTGACTAATGATTGCCCAAGGCACATCCCCATCGCGATATAAACACGGGCCACCATCACCATACAAACGGCTGGTATTAGACCATTTCCCTTTAAAATATTTCATGGTACTCAAATCCTGACAACCGATAATGAGATCACCCTTTCTCTTTGGATGCAGCGCCATGGAGTAAATTTGGGTAATGGTCAAACCTTTGCCATTCAAAGACTGCCAGGAATTGCCTTTATCTCTGCTCATCGATACCCCGCCGTCATTCCCTGTCAAAACATCACCATTGCGTGTAACTTCAAGTGATCGGATATCGTCGTGCATAAAAGAAGGGGTTGCCCAAGCCGGATTCGAAACAGAATTGAATGTTTTCCCACGGTCTTTGCTCACATACATTCTAACCGCCCCGGCATAGAGAATATTGCTATCACTGGGGTCTTCCATCAATTCGGCATGATGGATATCGAATCGACTGATGGCGCGGTTGGTACCCATAATTTGCCAGGTATTTCCTTTGTCGCGAGAGAGCTGAATATAGTTGGTATAATTCAATTGATACGCAGCCCATACATGATCAGGGTTTGAGGGCGACAGCGCAATCGCAATTCTGGAAATGGGCATTTCTGTGTTCTTCTGATGATTGGCAAGCAGTTTTTCATTCACCACTACCCAATCTCTACCCTGATTATAGCTGATGCATAGATGATTTCCGGAGGCATACCATATTTTTTGCTCCCGTGGATGAATGATCAACTGACGAAACTGGTATTTCTCGCCTCCAAACCGCTCCACCGGCTGATCCATTCCTTTTTCTGCATACACAATGTGGTTCTGAGTTACGGCTGCGATGGCTTCTTGTTTATGATTTAGCACTACAAACTGCCATACCGCCTTTTTCTCGTGAGGAACGTATTTAAGGGCTGTATGATTCCAAGTCTTACCCATATCGTCGCTGCGCATCACTCCAATTCCAAAAGGTTCAGCATTCACCGTGGTACCGGTAGCAGCCCAGATTTGGTTCAATTCAGGAAAAACTTTCAAATCAAGAATGCCGTATGTGACGCTGGATATGGGCACGAATTCCCATTTTTTGCCTAAATCTTCTGTTTTATACAGACCTCCTGAGTTAGAACCGGCAAACATCACCCCATTACCGGCATCTGCCACCGATTCGATCCATCCCATTCCTGTGGGAGTAACATATCCGGTATCTACATCCGGTTTCGGGGTCTCGAATGGGCCAATTGGCTTCCATTTCATACGAATAGTTTGTGCATACACCATCAAACCAACGCTGTAAAAAACAATGCTTAAAAGAATTTTGATGCTATTTCCCATATGGCCAACGCAATAAAAAGCATTCCGATGATTTTTTCGATTTTATGGCCCGATTTTGTCAAAATGAAGTCCTTTTTAGATATAGCAAGTGCTGCAAACATCCATAAAGCCAGAAAAGCGCCGACAGCCGCACCGATAGACAAAAACACCTTTAGGATGATTCCCTCAACCAGCACCCATTTTCGAATATAGAGGAACATCAATGTCCAGTATAAAATCAGTTGCGGATTCACCATGCCCAGCAAAAAGCCGGTTTTAAATCCGGCGGGTTTATCATTGGGTTGAACAGGTTTAGATTTTAAGGTAAGATAGTAAATCCCCAAGCCCATAAAAACCGGAATCATCAGATAACCAAAAAACTTGATGAGATTTTCATGTCGGCTGATTTCAGCAGCGGCCAACAAAGCCAATCCGGCATAAATAACTTCCGGCAAACTCCCTCCCATGGCCACGTTTAGGGCTTTTTGCATGCCATATTTCAAAGCAGTCTGTATCACCTTTACGTTTACAAGCCCCAACTGAAGAGAGCCCCAAAAGCTCAAGAAAATGGTGAGAAGAAAAGCAATGACTACATCCATGGCGCACTAAGGTAATTACTCATCGTGACTTTTGAACAATTTGGCTAATTTATCCAAAGGTCTTTGTTAAAATGAATTCGTAGTTAATATCTTCGTACAAAAGAAAAAATAAAGAACAATATGAGCTTAGAAATAACAGGAAGAGTATTCTCACTATTGGATGAACAATCCGGAAGCAGTCAACGTGGCGAATGGAAAAAGCGCGAATTTGTGTTGGAAACCAAAGAAACATACCCAAAAAAGATTTGCATCTCATGCTGGAATGAGCGTGTAGATGATTTAAAAAATCTGAATGTAGGTCAGGATTTGAAAGTTTCCATCAACATTGAATCGCGCGAATACCAAGGAAAATGGTACACCGATGTGCGTGCTTGGAAAATTGAAGCCGATGGCGGAAATACAGCAAAAGCGCCGGAAGAATTTGTTCCAGAAACCTTCACTGAAGACAGTGATTTAAGTGACGATTTGCCATTTTAATTCGAAGTTCGCCGAATTTTAACATTTCGACGAACGCGCTGCCCTTGAAGAAAATACTTCTGCTATCCGACACACACGGCTTTGTCGATGACAAAATGCTACACTATGCTGCTTTGGCGGATGAAACCTGGCATGCGGGCGATTGGGGGCCGCAGGTGCATGAAAAACTGATTGCTCATACCCCTTTATTGCGTGGCGTTTACGGTAATATCGATAATCAATCATGCCGACAGCTTTATCCAAAACATCTTTATTTTACCTGTGAAGGTTTAAAGGTATATATCACCCACATAGGAGGTTATCCGGGTCGATATTCTTTGGGCGTGAAAGATAAAATTATGCAGCAGCACAGTGGCTTATTCATTAGCGGACATTCGCATATTCTGAAAGTGATGCGGGATGCAGGGTTAAAGTTGATTCACATGAATCCGGGAGCAGCGGGCATCCATGGGTTCCATAAAGTAAGAACCTGGCTTACCTTTGAAGTAAACAACGGCATTGTGCAAAACCTGAATGTGATCGAATGCCCTAAAATCATTGAACATGCATCTAAAAATGAATAAAATACCGGCCCTATTGCTCTGCACTTTGTTCATCTTTTTTTATGGATGTGCAGGATCACAAACCACCGGAAAAGGCAATAAAAAGGCGATCACCCTGCTCGATGAAGGCATTCAGCAATGGAAACTCGATGAATACGAG
>JBIIVF010000025.1:0-22242 GCA_044339595.1 Bacteroidia bacterium | reverse complement strand
GCCGAAGCCTACGAAATGTTGGGCAAAGTGTTGTATGATCAAAAGAAAATTGAAGACGCAGAGGCTGCCTATCAAAAAGCCCTCGAACTCGACCCCATGCGCATATTGAGTCGATTAGAACTCGCACAAATCTATTTTGATGCCAAGGATTTTGACGCTTGTATCGAAACCCTCAAACCGGTGAAACAACTGCAAGAACAAAACAAGCAAATTATGGCTGAAGCAGATCAACTTTTTGCCAATGCCCTGTTTGCCAAAAAAGCCTTTCAAAACCCGGTTCCTTTCGATCCTATAAACCTGGGAGACGCCATTAATACCGTTCAAGAAGAGTATTTCCCCGGACTCACGGTAGACGAACAGACCCTTTTCTTTACGCGCCGGGATGGTTCTTTGCATGTATATCTTCAAAATGAAGACTTGTTTTATTCAACCAAAGAAAACGGTGCCTGGACCCTTTCCCGAAATATGGCAAGGCCTGTGAATACCCCTGAAAATGAAGGGGCTTTTAGTACCTCAGCAGATGGGCAATATCTTTTCTTTACCAGTTGTTCTCGTCCCGGAGGATTGGGAAGCTGTGATCTTTGGATTACCAAACTCAGAGGTGACCGTTGGACCGAACCCTTCAACATCGGCGCCCCGGTAAACAGCCAACATTGGGAAACGCAACCCTCTTTAACAGCAGATGGAAAAAGCCTTTATTTTACAAGCAACCGTCCGGATGGCTTGGGTGGTAGCGATATTTGGCTCACCCGTTTCACCGAAAAAGGCTGGTCTGAACCTGAGAATCTTGGCAACACCATCAATACCGGCGCAGATGAACAATTCCCGTTTATCCACCCTGATGGTCAAACCCTGTATTTTACCAGTATGGGACATCCCGGAATGGGCAAAGCAGATTTGTTTGTTGCCCGAAAAAATCCTGATGGATCTTGGGGCAAACCCCAAAACCTTGGACATCCCATCAATACCTCCGGCGATGAATGGAACCTCATTGTGAATCGAACCGGAGAAATGGCCTATTATGCTTCTGATGGCCGCAAAGATGGCAAGGGAGGCATGGATATATACGGATTTAAGTTGCATGAATCGGCACGTCCTAAAGCGGTGAGTTATGTAAAGGGATTCGTATTTGATGCAGAAAGCAAATTGCCACTGATAGCAAGAATTGAGCTCCTCGACCCTACCTCAGGTCAAATCCTCCTGAGTTCTGAAACCAACAGCAAAACAGGCACTTTTTTAACCACTTTGGCAGGCAATAAGAACTACATTTTTAATGTGAGTGCCAAAGGATATTTGTTCTATTCCGGCTCCTTCTTTATGGAGAATAGCAGTCTCGAGAAGCCCTATGAACTTCAAATCGGATTAAACAAAATTGCAGGCGGGCAGAAAATCGTGACGCGCAATATCTTTTTCGACGTGAACAAATTCGATCTAAAGCCTGAAAGTGAAGCAGAATTGATGAAAGTACAGGAATTACTCAACAAAAATGAAAGTATGCGCCTTGAAATCGGCGGACATACGGACAATACCGGTAATGCGGTGAGCAACCTTCTTTTATCCGAAAATCGAGCCAAATCAGTTTATCAATATCTCTTGAACAAAGGCATAACCCCGGCAAGACTCACCTTTAAAGGTTACGGGGCCAATGAACCCATTGCCGGAAATGACACTGAGGCAGGAAAGGCTATGAATAGGAGAACTGAGTTTAAGGTTTTGTAGGTTGAGGTTGAGGTTGAGGTTGAGGTGGCAATACAATTCTAAGCAGGTATCGCCGACCATGAGCTCAACTATTAACATTAAAATCAATCTTTTAAAACCCTTGGTTCGTTTTTGAGTTATATGGTTGGTTAATCATTCTTTCTCCGGCAAAATCAAGACGTATTTATTTGAGATTGGATAACATTAATCTGAAACAAGTTGAATACGAACCCATGAACCTATCCAATTCAGAAAAAATCAGACTCAAAACCAAATATGGAAGCTGGGCTATTATCACAGGAGCTACTTCCGGAATTGGGCTTGAATTGACGATCCAACTGGCGAAATCTGATTTCAATATCCTGATCAATTCTAGGCATCCTGAGAAGCTAAATGAAATTGAAAAATCACTAAAAACTTTCGCCTCTATAGAAATTAAAAAAGTGGCTGCCGATGTTTCTGAACCGGAAGGCATTGCTAAAATCATTGAAGCATCAGAAGGATTGAATGTTGGATTACTTATTGTTTCTGCGGGGTACGCTACTTCAGGAAATTTTATTGACCATGATATTAAGACAGAACTAAATATGTTTAAAGTAAATGCAGAAGCCCTGCTCATCTTGACTCGTCATTTTAGCCGGCAATTTGCCCGTCAGAAAAGAGGTGGAATTATTTTAATGAGTTCAATTGTCGCTTTTCAAGGAACACCCTATGCCACCCATTATTCAGCGACCAAAGCCTATGTTCAAAATTTGGCAGAAGGATTGGCTATGGAATTAAAATCTGTAGGTGTGGATGTTTTGACTGCAGCACCGGGACCTGTAAATACCGGATTTGGAGCGCGTGCCGATATGAAAATGTTGATGTCGATGACGCCATCAGCCGTAGCTATTCCTATATTGAGGGCCTTAGGCCGCAGAATAACCGTATATCCGGGTTATTTAACGAAGCTAATGTCGTACTCATTATGGCTAGTTCCGAGATGGGCCAAAATCAAAATTCTAGGCTTGTTCATGAAAGGAATGACGGCGCATCAAAGAAAGTCGGCGGCTGTTTGATAAAATTAAACTTTTGATTTTTAACAATCAATTAAATACATATTTGAAAAAAACTTTGATGGAAGTGTAGGTCAGCACTCCAACTATGAATTTTGCACCCACGCCTCCACCAAAGGAGGGAAATAGCGATATTCCAGGGTATGAATATGCTCAGCTACTTGTTCTGAGGTGATTGGATGCGTGATTTTAATCGTTTTTTGGAGCAGAATTCTGCCTTTATCATACTCTTCACTCACCAAATGAATGGTAATTCCCGTAAATGATTCCAGATTTTGCACTACAGACTCATGCACATGCATTCCATACATCCCTTTACCACCATAAGAAGGTAATAACGCAGGATGGATATTAACGATTTTATCCTGAAATGAAGCAATCAGCCACTTGGGTATCAATTTAAGGTAACCGGCCAGCACCACATGGGTGATCCCGTATTGTTTTAACAGAGGATTTAATTCTTCGGATGTTAGTTGGCCGTTTTGAAGCACATGACAATCCAACTTCAATCTATTGCACCGTTGAATGACCCCGGCGCTTGGATTATTGGTAATCACCAAGGAGATTTCGATTTGCGTATCATGGAGAAAATACTCATACAGTCTTTCTGCATTGCTGCCACTGGCACTGGCTAAAACGGCGATTCTGTGCGTTCTCATTTCGATTTAAAAGTGCTCAGCATGATTTCTGTTTCACGCATATATTTCACCTTAGGCTGATTGGGCGCATAAACATTCCCTTCGATGGTGATGATTTTATCCTTCTTGTTCGAAAGAATCGTATACGATACAAAAGGACCACCCATAAAGTCATTTTCCAATTTCCACCAACCCCGTGTTTCAACTGCATAGAGGCCATTCCATTCAAGGGTATCAACCGTGATCGGGAATTCAGATTCAACCTGCATATAGGTGCTGTCAAGCTGTCCTAAAATGTATTTTTGCGTCATCTTATTCCGCAATTTAACGATATAATCTGAGCTGAATTGATCGGTTCCTTTGTAGGGCTCTTCATACATAAAAACGCCTAAATCGTACTTAGAACCGCCTTTTCTGAACCATAAGAAATCTTCACGTTTGGCGGCAATGCGAACAGAGGCAGGCTTTGCCAATCCATAACCTCGGGTATTAAAATATTGGATGAACAAAGAATCTTTATACAAATTCTTCCCGTATAACTTCTGAACGCCTAACTCCATCCCTCCTTTATTGATTACTTTATGCAACGCATCGGCATGGTCAATGATATACGATTGTAGGATTTGAATATCCGGTCCAACCAATATATGCAACAACTGTGGTTTGGCCCAGACATTTTTTAAGGTGAGCATGATCGGTTTCTCGCTTTTCAGGGCTGCATTTAATTTGGATCGGTTTGCTTCATCAAAAAAATCAGCAAAAAGTTTCCAATTTCCTCGATGAATCACTGCAAACATCTGGAAGTGCTTTTTAAAGAATCCTTTCAAAAAGTTCTGATCTGTATAACGCAATCGAAGAATGGGTTCTTCCGGCGGTGGTAAACCAGGCGCATCATACGCCAAAGCTTCATTTATAGCAGTTTTCAATGCTGCTTTGCTCACTTCGTCGGTGAGCACAATCATTTCTGCAAAATCTCCCGTAGCTTCAGGAAGCCCGGCATCCCCTCCCATTTCGTATACCTTTTGGCATCCCG
This sequence comes from Bacteroidia bacterium, assembly GCA_044339595.1. Classification (GTDB taxonomy): domain Bacteria; phylum Bacteroidota; class Bacteroidia; order NS11-12g; family UBA9320; genus CAZTGZ01. Next base: position 17,818 of record JBIIVF010000025.1, on the reverse strand, counting down.
AAACAAAAAAAAACAAGGCTATGATCGAAAAACGAATGTTCATCTCCTATAAATGACCAATTTTTGTCCGGGATGAATGGTAGAACTTCTAAGATGATTCCATTTCTTTAATTCACTCACAGTGCAACTATTTTTCTTAGCAATGGAGCCCAACGATTCGCCTCTTCGCACCGTATATGGAATCTTTTTAGGAGATTTATCTGATTCCGGTTCGTCAACAATTTTGCTTATTTTTAACTCCTTGCTCATTAAAACGATGGCATCTTCTTTTTCAAGATATTCGTAGGCTTTCTTAACCGGCAAGTTGAGCATATACTCTTCTCTCACTGAAGGGAAATAGCCTTTTTTTAGTTCCGGATTATAGGCCAACAATTGATCCTTTGGTATTTCGAGTACATCAGACAAAACCGTAAATGAACAAGCCGTATTGCAGGGCACTGAGGTCAATCTTTCCGGCGAATAATCAGCAGGTTTTGTAGGAGTTATGCCGTAATAATCGTAGAAGTTCATCATATAAGCCATGGCAATGAAGGATGGCACATAATGTTGTGTTTGAGAAGGCAAATAGTCATACACTTCCCAAAAGGTGCGTTTCCCTCCTGAAGCGCGAATGGCTTTGTTTAGGTTACCCGGCCCGCAATTGTAAGCAGCCATCACCATCAACCAATCTTTGTAATAGCTATACATCTGTTTGAAATATTCACAGGCAGCTTGGGTAGATTTCTCTACTGATCTGCGTTCATCCACGTTTGAAGATATCTCCAGGTCAAATATTTTACCGGTAGCATGCATAAATTGCCACAAACCGGTTGCTCCGGACCTTGAAACAGCGTAGGGATTTAGTCCTGATTCAATCACAGAAAGATATTTCAGTTCAAGGGGTAGATTGTTCTTATCAAGAATTTCCTCGTAAATAGGGAAATAATATTGACTCAGTGTGATTACTTTCTTGAATTTGGGTTGCCAGGTAGTACCGAAATAGTTAATCATTTTCCGGATTTTCTCATTGTACTCCATGGGAATCTCATTCTCTAAAAACCGGACCTGATCACGATAATCCTGCTCCAATATGGGCATTTGATTGTTTTCAAAAACCACAATCTCGTCCGAATAAACAAGATGCTCATATTGTATCCAGTTCCGCTGTGAAAGTTCCGCTGCAATAGAATCAATCCTATAAAGCAGGTCTGTTTTGGAGGCCTGGCCAAAAGTATCCCGTTGCTCTGCCCTTCCCCAAAGGGTTGAGCCTGCAAGAAGAGTTAATATGATTGCTTTCTTATTCATTGACACAAAAATATACAAACGAGCCGAATTTAGCTCCTTTAGAAATCAACAAACGCCGTTCCGTGCTTATTAATTGCTACAGAATGAATAAACATCCAACATTTCTCAATAGGCCGACCAACCGCCATCAACAACCAATATGGTTCCATTGATAAAAGAAGCTGCATCACTTGCCAGAAAGAGTGCGGCTTCAGCAATTTCGTCAGCTTCTCCGGTGCGCGGATTAAGTGCCATACCTGAAAAAATGCGATCATTAACCAAGGGGGTGACTTTAGACATATCGATGCTTTCTGAAATATTAGTATTGACCGCACCCGGAGCGATTCCGTTGCAGCGAATTCCTGATTTAGAATACATGTAGCCCGTATTTTTTGTGAGACCAATCAAGGCATGCTTACTTGTGGTATAGGCCGCGCCTGCCACGCCACCTTTCAAACCGCCGATAGAACAAACATTAATAATCACACCACTTTTCTTGGCCAAAAACAGCTGCACTGCACTTCGCATGGCGCGCATTGGACCGTCAACGTTCACTTTCATCACCTTGTCCCAAACATGGTCATCTAACTCGCCTACCGGCGCAAAATGATCCATAATGCCAGCGTTATTGACGAGGATATCGAGAGAACCGTAAGTATCTGAAGCAAAACGAATCATATTTTCAACTTGTAATTCGTCAGACATATCCACCTCAAAGGTAGAGACTTCCCCGCCTGCACCTCTTATCTCATCGCGAAGAATCCCTAATCTTTCTTGATTAATATCTGCTGCTACTACTTTACTTCCTTCTGCTGCAAATAATTTTGCCATCGCTTTTCCCATACCTGACCCTGCACCGGTGATGACCGAAACCTTGTTTTCGAGTTTTTTCATACGTTTTTCATTAGAATAATTCGAAGATAAAACCCATAATGCTGGCTTCAAATGACGTTTGTCAATCAAGCACACAAAATATATCAGTTTCATGATTACTTGTCAGAAAAACAGATACGGCTTCTGAAATATCCGATTTGCTTTATAGAATTTCGGTCTAAAATCAAATTTATCGTAAAATTGCCTAAAATTAACAAATGACACCACTTGCCAGGCAAATTGCCGAACGCTTCATGCGCTATGTTCAGATTGATACCCAAAGTGATCCTTTCTCAACCACCTTCCCTTCTAATGCCAAACAAAAAAATCTTTGCAGTTTACTGTTGGATGAGTTGCAAGCGATGGGGTACCGGAATGCCTACATGGATGAACATGGTTATGTTTTTGCCCGCATTCTAAGCAACAGCAAGAAAACCAATATCCCTGCCATCTGCTTTTGCTCCCATGTAGACACCGCTCCTGATTGCAGCGGCGCCAACGTAAAGCCCATTCTGCACGAAAATTACCTGGGAACACCCATTACCTTGCCGGATGACCCACAGCAAGTGCTCGATGTTGAAAAACACCCCTACTTAAAGGATCGATTGGGATGTGATTTGATTACGGCTTCCGGAAACACCCTTTTGGGTGCAGACGACAAAGCCGGTGTGGCCATCATCATGCAATTTGCTCAATATTTGATCGAAAACCCGAGCATTGAGCATGGGGATGTTCAAATCCTTTTCACCCCGGATGAAGAAGTTGGGCGAGGGGTTGAGAAACTCGATATGAAAAAGGTGAATGCCACGGTAGGTTATACTTTGGATGGCGGTCCGCTTGGGTCGATAGAAGGAGATACATTTTCTGCCAATTCTTTCAGGATTGTATTTCATGGTGTAAGTGCTCACCCTGGCTATGCAAAAGGCAAGATGGTGAATGCCATGAAAGTATTGAGCAATTTTATTCAGTCATTGCCTTCTGATCATTTGTGCCCTGAAATGACTTCAGGAGCAGAAGGATTTGTTCATCCAACCCATATTGAAGGCGCTTTAGAAAATGCTACTGTAGATTTTATCATTCGAGATTTTGACACAAAAAAGCTGGCCGATTATCAAAACTATCTCATAAAATTGGCACAAGAAGCGATCGATCGGTTCCCCGGATCGTTCTTCACCTGTCGCGAGACTGAACAATATAGAAACATGAGGGAAATTCTTCAACATCATCCGGATATTGAGCAAAACGCTCAAGAAGCCATGTTGCGGTTGGGCCTTGAACCCAAAACCAAATTGGTAAGAGGAGGAACAGACGGCTCGAGGCTATCCTTTATGGGGCTTCCTTGTCCTAACTTATTCACCGGAGAAATGGCCATTCATGGCAAACAGGAATATGTTTTTGTTCAAGATATGGAAATGGCCATGCTTACAATTGCCGAAGTGGTGAAAATTTACGAGGAAAAAGCATGATTTATCGCTTTAGAGCTCAATATTCTAATAAATTTTCGCTATCTTGCTGCTTGTAGTAATTCAGACACCCTATGCCCGGCATTACCAACGACCCGCTTCATGAATTAGCCCGTGAGGCTAGCCTTCAGGCTAAAGAACAGTTACAACTGAAGAAAAAATCTAATCATGGACTTTCCATTGGCATTCCAAAGGAAATCACCTTTCAGGAAAATCGAATTCCGCTTTCTCCACTCTCCGTTGAATTGCTTGTAAACAATGGACATGAGATCAAAATCGAGTCTCAAGCCGGCAAGGCAGCAAACTTTTCGGATGTTGATTACAGCGAAGCCGGAGCACAAATTATTTTCGACCGAAATGAAATCTTCAAGTGTGATATTTTGTTAAAAATTGATCCACCCACGGAAGAAGAAATTGAATTGATGCATCCGGGGCAATTGTTGATTTCGGCTTTGCAATTGGCTACTTTAAAAGAACCTTATATCCGGTTATTGATGAGAAAAAGAATCAATGCCCTGGGATATGAATTTTTAAGGGATGAAAGTGGCAGCTTGCCCATTATTCGTGCCATGAGTGAAATTGCAGGCCGTGCGAGTATTTTGATTGCGGCCGAGTATTTAAACAATGTACATACCGGCAAGGGAGAATTGCTCGGTGGGATTCCCGGTATTCAACCCACAAAAATTGTAATTATTGGCGCAGGCGCCGTTGGTGAATATGCTGCTAGAGCGGCGACCGGCCTAGGGGCTCAAGTTAAAATATTTGACAATTCACTGTATAAACTTCGGAGACTCGAAAATAATCTCGGACAGCGTATCTATTCGTCGACCTTACTGCCGAATGTACTTGCGAACAGTTTGGCTTCTTGCGATGTAGCGATAGGTGCTTTGAGAAGCGGACAGAATCAAAGTCCGTGTGTGGTGACGGAAGCCATGGTAAAAAATATGCGTTCTAAAGCCCTGATTATCGACGTAAGCATCGATCAAGGTGGATGTTTCGAAACATCCAGGGTAACCAACCACAAAGATCCTGTTTTTGAAAAGCATGAAGTGATCCATTACTGCGTACCCAATATAGCTTCTCGCGTTTCACGAACTGCGAGCTACGCATTGAGTAATATTTTTACTCCTTTATTGCTTGAAATGGGTGAAGAAGGTGGGTTTAATGAATATTTATGGGCAAAAAAAGGCATTCGAAAGGGCGTCTATATTTACAAAGGAAACCTCACCAACACCCAAATAGGCGAGCGATTCAGAATTCAACCGAAAGAAATTGACTTTTTAATTGCGGGAAATATATGAACATGATCAAAAAAAAGCTTCACAGCATTAAATCTCTATTGCTTTGGGCTGTGGTGTTGGGAATTGGATCGGTATTTTTACAATCCTGCGGGCCGGACGATCCGGAACCTAAACCTGATAAAACGTTGGAAATCAAGGTTAATCACACATTCGGTGCGAAAGATATTCCATTTCTATTGAATACCTCCTATGTAGAATATGTGAGTGGAGATACCTTTACACCTACTACCCTGATTTATCACATCAACTTCTTTGAACTCAGCAATGCTTCCGGCGACCGATTGGCTTTGGATGCAAACGCACCTTATCGGATGGTAGATCTTGGTGACCCAAAGAGTTTAACGGTCATGCAAACCACCATAAAAGCTGATTTAAAGATTTTCACAACCCTTAGCTTTACCTTGGGTGTTGAAGATTCATTAGCCAATGATCAAGGACTTCTCAACAGTGTATTTACCTCACCCATGTATTGGGGAATGATCAATGGCTATATTCACCACAAAGTTGAGGGCAATTTGCACAGCAAGCCTTCTAAAAGTGTCGTTTTACATGTGGGTGGCTATAAGAGTCCTTATAAACTCGCCCGTCGCATTACAATCCCTTTAAGTGAACCAATTGACCTATCCAAAGGAAACGCATCTTTAACTATTCAGAAGGATATGCAGAAATACTTTGATGGGACCTATAGAATAAACATGAATACGGTCAATCTTATCCATCAACCCGGTGATGACGCCAAAAAAATAGCAGATAATTGGTCAGGAATGTTTACCGATGGAGGTATTGAATACAAATAAAATTCAGGAACCTTTACAATAGGTTTCGATGGCTTCGAGGGCTTTAGAATAACGAAAGTTTTTGGCTTTCTTAAAATCTTCACATGCCGTATCAATTTTATCCACGTTAGATTTTATGGCACTCAAGGTTTTTCGGTCATTATTTTGACCACCCTCAATTCCTGATACTTCATTGAGCATTACAAAACCTCGTTAGTAATACCCCTACCCATTCAATGGGCTCAGTTGAATGTCCACATTGAAATCCTTCATGGCCAATTCAGTCTTGCGCATTTCAGAATAACAAATACCCCGATTAACATACGCATGGTAATATTCCGGATTTTTATCGAGTGCTTTTTCAAAATCCTTCAAAGCTGCGTTGTAATCGGACAACTTATAATAAGCACACCTAGATTATTGAAAGCCTTTTCATCATGCGGATCCAATTCAATGGACATGGTAAAATCTTGAATGGCCTCTTCATAATCGAGCGTTTCAGTTCTCACAAGTCCACGGTTAAGATAGGCACTTTTATGAGTGGCATCATACTTAATCGATTGATCATAATCCAGTAAAGCCAAATCTAGTTTTAGAAGTTCTTTGTAGGCATTGGCGCGGTTGTAATATGCCATGGAAAAATCCTTTTTGTAATGGATCGCCTTTGTAAAATCACTGATACATCCCGAATAATCTTCAATTTTCGATTTTGCCACCCCTCTGTTATTAAAAAGAACCGGTGATGCACTATCCAAGGCAAGGGCACGCGTGTATTCTGTGACAGCGCCAGCATATTCTTTTTGATTAAATTTTTGAACAGCACGCCGGTAAAAATCTCCGGCCGTTTGAGCATTTGATCAGACAAATGCCTATATCAGTACGGCTATGGCAGTCAGGTTTTTCATTAGAGTTATTAGTCGTCCTAATGAAACAAATTTTAGGCTATTTTTACTTCTTTCTTCCTGTTTTCGGATCTAATCCTCTTTTTTTGGCCATGTCTTCTAATCTTTGCTGAAAAGACGATTTCGTGGCTGTTCCCTTTTTTGCTTTGTTTTCTTTGATTTGTCTGTGCAATTTGTCTTCATCTACAAAGAAAGCCTTGATAATCCAGTTCTGACCGAATGTAATCATGTTGGCCAGGAAATAATAATAACTCAATCCGGATGCATAACTGTTAAACCAAAATAACAACATCACCGGCATGATATAGGAGATAATTTTGAACTGATTCCCCATTCCACTCATCTGTTGTGTATTCTTGATGGTGTAGATAAAGGTAGAAATGGCCATCAGCAAGGTAAATAAACTCACATGACTTCCGTAGAATGGGATTTCAAAACCCAACTGTAGAATCGAATCATAGGTTGATAAGTCTTCTGCCCACAAAAAGGGTTGTTGTCTCAACTCAATAGCTGCAGGGAAGAATCGGAACATAGCAATCAGAATGGGAAGCTGAATCAATTGAGGAAGGCAACCGCCGAATGGATTCACACCGGCTTTTCTGTATAGCTTCAGCTGTTCCTGCTGCATTTTTTGCATATCGCCGCCGGTCTTTTCCTTGAGCTCATCCAATTCAGGCTTTAGCAACCTCATTTTAGCTGTACTCACATATATTTTATACATGAAAGGAAACAAGACCAATTTAATAAGGATGGTGAGCAACAAGATAATTAACCCATAATTACTTATAAAAGAGCTCAATACATTAAAAATTGGGATCACCAAAAATTTGTTGACCCAACCAAAAATACCCCAACCCAATGGAATGATTTTTTGAAGACCAATGTCGAGCTTCTTTAAAGTACTATAATGGTTAGGACCAAAATAAAATTGGAGGTCATAAGAAGCTGTAGAAGAAAAGTCGTAGGGGAAATAAAGCGTAGATGAAAGCAATTTAATATCAATCCCTTGAGATTCTTCGATATTGGTTGACTTGATTTTGAATCCGTCTTCACTAAAACCTTTTGGTGCGATCAAAGTGCTATTAAAGAACTTCTGTTTGTAGGCAATCCAGTGAATGTTTCCTTGAAGTCTTTCTTCGTCATCGCCACGTTCTGACAAGCTTTCTATGCCGGATTCTTCGAGATACTTATATTCAACATTGGTAACCAGTTTTTCTTCCTCTAATGTTTTTTCCTGTCCTTGAACGAGCAAATTCCAATTCAATTCAAAATCACGGTTCTTTTTGGCAATTTTCTTTTCAAAACCATTCAATTTTAGCTTGTAATCGAGCAAAAAACCTGAAGTTGACAATGAATAAACCTGCTGTAAGGAAGCTCCATCCACAAAAGCAGTGAGGGTGATGGCTGAATTTCCTTCGGTTACGACTACATTTTGTCGATCTGAACTAAAGAGTACGTTTTTGGTTTGAATCACCCCTGATTCTACCGGGATGGTATAACTGAATTCTGTTTTATCAGCGGTAAACAGGACCAATTCAGCAGAATCGTATCGCTTATAGTTTTTAAGCACAACAGAAGCGATTCTACCTCCTTTGTTGCTTACGAGTACGCGGATGTCTTTATTCTCAATAGAAAACAACTTTTCCGGCATTGTATCCGGAAGAGCTGACGCCTGCGAATCAGCAATCTGAGCTGAGATGAGCGACTGAGCAGTATCTATACCGGCAACCGTTTCAACAGAATCTTTCTGCTGTTTGATCTTCTCAATATCTTTAACATTTCGTTGGGTAAGAAAAAGATATCCTGCAAAAATCAGCAGTATCAAGACGTACCCGATGGTTGTATTTCTATCCATTGTATTAAAAGGCCTGCAAATGTAGAATATTTATTCGGCTATGGATATCGAAAACCATAAAATTGCCGCGTGTATAATTATAGCATGAAATAAGAAAGAACTGACCCAAGCACTGAATTTGTTTCTTTTTCGATTTTATGCTCCGGTTGAGATAAAACCGAACCTTGGTTTGAATGTTGACGAATAAAACCTGCCAATACTTCTGCATTATAGCGGTCATCAAAATGGTTTAGCAATATCTCGTTTCGTTTCGCAACTTCACTTTTTTCAAATGGTTTTTCCCATAGATCTTGGATGATTCGGATATAACTTTCACTGTCAAGGGCCAATTCACATAATTCCTCCATGAAAGTATTTTTGAGCATCTCCTTATTTCCGACACAGTGCCGACCCATGTAAAGGGCGTTGATCAACTTCAATTTTATACCGGTTGCCTGGGCAGTGTGCATCACGTTGATATGGGCACCCAGAATTAAGGAATGTATATGATCTGCTGAAGTATTGGTGAGTAACCGGATGTTTGGGAATGCCTCGATTGCATGTTCCAGCTCTTTAGGTGGATTATTGCCCGCTATGATGCATGGCATAGCTATTTTGGAAAACACATTATTGACCAGATATAAAGCTGCTTCGTGATTCTCTGCTACGGATAAGTTTCCGTGGTATAAAATATATTCCCCTTTTCCGGTTTCAGAAGTAACTTTATTATTTCCATGAAACGGAGGTAGATGAATGGTCTGATGAAATTTGCGCGATAGATATTTATGGTCGTTGGGGCTGATGGCGCAGATCAAATCGGCATGTTTTAATACAGATTGATATTTGCGCAATCTTTCAGACTCGATTCGAAAGAAATATTTTTTAAAATAATGCCTCTCGGCTTTTTCAAGACTGGCATAATAATCATGTTCAATGTTATGCATGCGCACTATTTTATAACGATCGGCCAAATCGGGGTGATTTATAAAAAAAGTGGTATGTAACCCTTCAAAAAGAATGGGGCCTTTGTCGAGTTTTAAATTTTCAAACAAAGCTGCTGCATTGCGTGAAGAAACGATATAGGGCAATGATCCTATGAAAGGATTTTTATAAATCTTGCGCTTGTAATAATAGACTTTTTTGCAAAACGCATTCAGTTCAGGCGACTTTTCCCGGCCATATTCATAGCAATGTAAGACAATATCAAATCCCAACTCCTTGAGATGGCGTAACTTATAAAATATGTCTATCACTCCACCGTAATTGGCAGGATAAGGCACATCAAATGAAACGATATGAAGGATTTCAGCCGAGCTTCTCATAAAGTTTGATCAGTTTGACTGATTCATGCTGCCAATTAAGTTTATTGGCCGCAAGAAAGCAATTTTTTCTCAATCGTTCATAAAGAACATCATCAGAAATAAGTCTATTTACGGCATGAGCAATCTCTTCCGGGTTTGTTTGAACAAGCAACATCGTTTCAAATTTTTGATTCAAAACTTGATATTCAGGAAAATCATTGGTCACAGCCGGCAGACCTGCGTGGATATAGTCAAAACCTTTGTTGCTCAGGGCGTAATAATAATTTAAGCCCAGTGGTTCGCATAGATTGAGTCCGATACTCGCTTGGCGAGTGATGATGGTTAATTCATCAGGATCCACCATACCCAGGAATTTCACTTTATCGTTCAATTTTAAATCGAAGGTCATTTGCTTTAATGCATCTTCAATATCACCTGAACCTGCGATCCATAAATCTGCTCCGATGCTTTGCATGGCCTGCAAAATGGCTTCTATTCCACGTCCTTTATTTAGGGCCCCTTGATAGATCAACAAATTTCTATTGGGGCTTTGCGGATGTTCGAAATCTTGAAAAGGCGGAGCATTCATGATAAGATCAAAGTGCTTTTGAAATTTCTGTTCATAAATCCTGGCAATTCCGGTCGATACGGTATAAGCAATGGCTGCTTTGGGGATGAAAAACCGCTCAATCCGGAGCCAAACCGATTTAACGAAGGGTCGATGAATCAGTTCAGGTACTTCAGTAAAATATTCATGGGCATCGTGGGCAAAAGGTTTGCGTTTGAAGAGACATGCCAATCCCACTGCCGAAAGGGTATCCGCGTCGGTAGAATTGCCGATGTCAAAAGGGGTAAATAGTAAATAAAAGAAAAGTCGCAGGTTGTATTCCAAATAAAACATTGGGCCTTTGTTCACCCAACATTTCAAGCGTTTCTGACTATAATTTCTTGATTTTAAAGGCTTTGAATTGTTCAACTGTCGACCCACCAAAACAACTTCATAGCCGGCATCTGTCAGCGCAGTGCAAATTCTTTGCATTCGCCGGTCATGGCTCAGATCATTGATCACCGCAGCAATTATCTTCTTTCGTGCCATGTGATTTTATGGTTTTCATCGAGGGTGAGTTTTTCTTCGTCCATCAACATGCGTACGATGGTTGACATGAGTTTTTCTTTTTTTACGCCGGATGCAGCTATGATTTCTTCCATGCTTCTCGGCCCCATTTCTAAAAATTTGGTCAAATTTAGAACACCGGACTTCCAATCTTCTTCGTTAATCTTTTCTCTGTTCAATTTTCGGCAAACATCACAATTACCGCACATTTGCGTGTCTTCTTCATCAAAGTATCGCAACAAAATTTTACTTCTGCATTCTGCTTCATCCTCACAAAATCTGATCAATGAATGCAGTCGATCCATAGCTCTTTCCTTATTTTCTTCGAGCTGCATGCGTGTGATGCCTGTTTTTGACATTCGATCACACAGAAAAGTGATGAGTGGATCCTCATTTCTGGGAACAAAATCCAAAATATTTAATTGTTGAAGTCTTTTGAGCAAGGTAAAAACTTCTCTGGTAGATATTCCTGCTCTTTTTCCTAACAAAGACTCTTCTAAGGTTGTGTAATCTGCAAACACTCCCCCACCACAGGTTCTTAAAATCAGTTTGATAAATGGATCGAGATTCGGATTGCGAATTTGAAAGTCATATAATTCGGTATGACTGCAAATAATTTTAATCTTGGAAGGTTTTTCTACCCCCTGATTCATTGAAATGAGATCGTGCTTGTGCAATAACTTCAAGGCAGAAATCACGATGGAAGGTCGCAAGCGAAATTTATCACAGAAATTACCAATGTCAAAAGCGTGGTCAGTTCCGGCTCCGGCATTGATTCCCAGATTATAATAATTTCCTAAAGATTGATAAACTTGCTCCACTTGGGCTGATGACGGGAATTGTTGGAGCTGACGATCTGAGGCCTCTACACCATCGGATGGCTGCCATAACAAAACACAATAGCTGTCCAGTCCATCTCTTCCGGCTCTTCCGGCCTCCTGATAATAGGATTCTAAACTATCCGGTATTTCATAATGAATCACCAAACGCACATCCGGTTTGTCTATTCCCATACCAAAGGCATTGGTGCACACCATGACTGAAATCTCATTTTCCTTCCACTGGATCAACTTTCGACTGCGGATTTCATTGCTGAGACCGGCGTGATAAAAGTCGACCTTGAAACCGGATTTGGAAAGAAATCTCGATAACTCCTCTGTTTTTTTTCGATTGCGCACATAAATCAAACCGGAACCCTTTACTCTGGATAAAATTCGGAGAATTCGTGTGTTTTTATCCGCTTCGGTCAGCAGCAAATAGCTCAGATTTTTTCTAAAAAAACTCTGTCTGAACACCCCGGGATTTTTGAAATGTAATTTTTCCTGGATGTCTTTGGCCACTATGGACGTCGCACTGGCTGTAAGCGCGATAACCGGCACTTTAAAGCTTTCTCTGATTTGTCCGATTTTCAGGTATTCAGGTCTGAAATCATAACCCCATTGACTGATACAGTGCGCTTCATCCACGGCGATTAAGCAGACCGGCATAGAACGCAAGTAGCCTTCAAATTCTTTGTTACTCAATCTTTCCGGACTGATATACAAAAACTTGTACTTGCCATTCATGCAATTATCGAGTTCGACCATAGTTTCCCTGCGAGTAAAACCTGAATAGATTAGATTGGCAGGAATTCCGCGAGAATTAAGATTTTGTACCTGATCTTTCATCAAAGCAATAAGCGGTGAAATAACAATGCATAGGCCTTCCATACACATGGCAGGAACTTGAAAACACACAGATTTACCTCCACCGGTAGGAAGCATGGCCAAGGTATCCTTCCCGGCTAACACAGAATCTACGATATCACCCTGATTGCCTCTGAATGAATCATAATTCCAGTATTTTTTTAGTACGGCGTATTTATCCGGCAGCATCGATTACGAAGGTAATGAAGCCCGCATTAAAATCAGTAAAGAAGGATTAAAGAACCGGAAATTTGCCGGTATTGCATGTCTTCAGTGGTTACAAAGTTCATGATATACATGTACATACCCTGATCACATTTTTTGCCTGCATATGAACCATCCCATCCTTGCTCTATATTTTTAGTTTCATATACCTTTTCACCCCATCGATTGTAGATAGACAGGCTGTATTCTTCCACATTTTCGAGGGTTGGTTTAAAAACATCGTTCAATAAATCTCCATTGGGCGTAAAGGCTTCAGGAATATAATACGTACTGATGCAATCACTTCCGATTTTGAGTTTATCGCTGGATTGACAGCCATCCGCATTGGTAACCATTACACTGTAAGTGGTTTGTTTTTTTGCTGCAATCATGCGGGAAGTTTCACCGGTGGGCATCCAACTATAACTCACCCCTTGATTGCCTGCATCGAGCAATAAACTAAAATTACCGCACAACACGGTATCTTCCCCTAAATCAACATTTGGAAACGGTGCAGACCGGATACTTACCGAATCAGATACTTCACCACATTGATTGATGATTTTCACTCCGAAGATGCCGGGCAGCGTTGCTGAAGCAGATGGATTTGTGCTTCCATTTGTCCAAGTGTAAGATTCTTGATTGTTTGGATTACCTACGGAGAAATCGGTCGGTAAAACTGCCCCGCAATAAACCACTTCATTGCCTAATTCAACGCTTGGAATTTGCAATAAACGGATGTTTAAACTGTCGATTGCAGAGCCACAATCATTCGATACTACCAACATTACTTTCCCGGGAACCAGGATAGTTTTCGAGGCATTCCCTTCAGTTCCATTCCAATAATAGCGGGTTTCTGCGTCATTTCCGGATATGGACAGTGGGTAATTCACATTCGTACAAAAAGTAGTATCATCCGGCAAATCCAATTTGGGTGTATTTTTTAATTTTACAAAGCCCGTATCTGACACTTTTCCGCAAATATTGCTCAAAGAGGCCCAATAGGGTCCTTTAACAGAAATGGTATTCGTATCAAGGGTAGAGTTATCTGACCATTGATAGGATTCGCCATTCCCCTTCGTTCCAATTTTTACGCCGAGCAGAACATTATCACAGAATACCAATGTATCTATAAGATTCAAAGTGGGTGTATAGAATCGTTTAATCCATGCTGAATCTGCGGCATATCCGCAGCGGTTTTCAATTTCGACCTTAAAATATCCTGTAAAATTGATCTCGACTGAGTCATCCGCACCGTACAAAATTTTGTCTATCACATCAGACCAATTGTAGATTTCTTCGTTCTTGGTTCGGCCGACTTTCAACACAAGATCAATGTTTCCGCAATAGGTGGTATCATTGGGCAGCCGAACTTGTGGTTTGTTCAGCATCTCTCCTATCATGGTATCAGAACCGGATCCGCAAATATTCGTAGCCGTAACAAAATATTTACCTTGATTTCGAAGGATGGTCTTTTCAGTGGTATCTGCATTGTGCCACAAATAGGTGCAGGCATTGTTAAGATTGCCGGCATTCAAGATAACCCTCACTGAATCACAAAATAAGGTATCTTTTGGTAAGTTCACTTTCGGCGTGTACAAGATACCGATATGGGTTGAATCTGCTTTTGTACCACAATGCGGTGTTTTTATGGTAACAATATACAAACCGGTATCTATCGCGTTGATTTTTTGTGTAGTTTGTAAGGTATTCCATGAATAGGTTCGCAGAATGGAGTCATTTTTTGCGTCCAGTAATGCGCCAGGAAATGTATTGCAATAAATGGTATCCTTGGGTAAGACAGGCACTTTCGGACTAAATTCGAGCACCATATGTATGGTATCCCTGACCGTGTCGCAACCATAGGTAGCTTCAACCCAAAAGGTACCTGTATCTTTCACAATCACATACCTGGATTTGGGTCCATGGGACCATCTAAAATCAGCCCCTTGATTTTGTGCATCCAAAATTTCAAAAACGGCATCACACTCAATCACAGAGTCTTGCAAGGATAGGCTGATATTATCTGTTCTCAAAGTATCTCTAAATTTAGACACAAAACCAGTGTATATAAATCCGCTTGTAGTTTTCTTAGCACTGTCTCTAAATGCATTGGGTGTGGTAGGATAGTCTGCACTTTGAGTGAGTCCGCCAAAAATGATATTCGTTACGCAACCCGTTCTCTTGACCTTGATGCCCCCGGGATATTCAATTCGGCTTCCGCCAAAAAAACTGCCATACAACAGTTTATCTCCGTTCATAGATAGTTTCGCCATGCACAAGGTACCGCCCCAACCCCAACTTACTGTTTTATTTGTTTTTTGAATGGCATCGGATGTTGTCGGGAAATCACCCGATCCGGTAATTCCACAAATGATGGCCTCTTCGCGCACATTGGCCGCAATTTTAACGGTACTAAAAAAGGGATAATTAAAAATGTACTCATTTTTAGAGCCCCCGAGATAGGTAGAATAGGTCACATTGGTACCCGATGACAAAATTTTCACTACCACAAAGTCATATCCACCGGCATTCGTCTTTTGATAGGCATTGTTGGTTACATAAAAATCAGTTGAGTTAGAATATCCACCTACATACAATTCATCCTGTTCGTTTACATACATCCCTTCAAAAACATCTTCTCCACTCCCTCCCATCAATTTGGCGTAATAAATACCGGAACCATCCGGTTTGAATTTTATAAAGAATGCATCTGATGGCCCATTCACATAATTATTGAATATTTTAGATCCGGGCGTCACCGGAAAATTAGAGGATGCCGTATATCCCACCACATAGATTTCTTCTTTGCTGCTGAGCAAAACGTCATAAGCTACGTCTCCGTTGGTACCACCCATAAAGGTAGAAAAAACAAGTCCACTTCCGTCTGATTTTAATTTAGTCAAAAATGCATCCCCCTGCAGATAATAACTGGTGGAGGTCCCACCCTTGAAGGAAGTTTGATAAGCGCCCGATGTGATTGGGAAGTCTGAGCTGTTGGTATTTCCCACGATATACACTTCTCCGGAAGCATTCATGGTCATCCCTCTGATCCAATCGATATTCCAACCTGAGCTAAAAGTATTTCCTCCTAAAAAAGTGGAATAAATAAGTGCGGTGCCTGTTTTATTAAATTTTGAAACAAAACCGGTCAGACAGTAAGTTGAGCTGCCGCAATTTCTGGTGGATGTATCAAAAGCATTCTTTGTAACCGGATAGTTTCTCGAATAGGTGATGCCGGAAATGACGGGCTCTTCATTTTGGTTCACCGTCATGCTCATAGAATAATCGTAAGAGGTTCCTCCGATATAGCTAAAAAAGAGCATGGAGTCCCCGTCGTAGGTCATTTTGCAAACAAAGGCATCATAAACTCCCGAAAGACTGGTATCATAGGCATTCGGAAAATATGGAAACCAATCGGTTGTCATCCCGGTGATATATACATGATCGCTAAAATCTATGTCAAGATCCAGGACCCAGGTCCAGGTAAAAAAGGTCGATGAATTTTGAGCAGCTCCATAAAAATAGGTACTCCAATCGAGATATACCGGATCAATGATGAGTGCATAATCCGGATTATAGTTGCCTCCCGCCTGATACGAAACAACATGATCTTCCACCCGATATTGAACTTCAACAAAGGTCTTTACTCCGTTTATAATTTGCCAGGCCAACGGTTTGTCTTCGCGAAAAGTCCCTGATTTGGTATCGACCACCAATCGGCCCTTTTTGTCAACCCAAATCTTCTTGGTACCGTTATATTTTAGGCGAATTTCAGCGATATCGGCCCCCGGAGCGACTTCAAAATCATATTTCAAATTGCCTTCGTTACTGCTGTAAAAGATCAAATCGATTCCTTTGTAAACCTGATTGTAATTTACTTTGTTGTAAGCCGCTATCTTGTTCCCGGCAGGATTTCCGGGGCCAAAATAATGTACATTGTCGGTTCGGATTTCTTCTGCTTTGATAATTCTATCCGGATTCATCCCACAAAACTCAATTTCCCAGAAATGGTAATTGGCATTTAAACCCTGGCCTGGTTCCGGCAGCGCCGAGTTGGCTTTGGGGTCAGTGTATCGCTTGCCAAAAGATATTCTATCTTCTAAAAAGGAGACATTTTGATTACCCTGATACGTACGATATAGAATTTCAGGCTGCCACTGTCCGGTATTGGCTTTGAAGCTGAACATGGAGCCATTCAGATTTTGGTTAAGTTTGTTTTGAATTTGCCGTGTGTCAGGCAGTGTCCTTTTACCGGGTTTGGGTTTTGCCGCTTCAGACAAGGGCATACCTGCAAGGAGTGAAATAAGAAAGAATAACAGCAGGTAATTTTTCACAATTTAAAGTTTCGAATAAAGTGAATTTTGTTGCATTTGGCATCATCGAAAAGTGGTTTATTTGTCAAATTATTATGACCGATTCACTAAAATGTTAAAAAGCCTCAAAGAAATCATCCTAATCTCGGTCATAGGAGTGTGTTGTTTGTACCCTTTTAGGTCTAATTTCAATGCACTACCTCAAGGGGTTCATACTTGGGCACAATCTGATCGATATGCATTGGCATTGGGCTATGCCGCAGGCGATCCATTGCTTGAACCAACTACTTTTGCCTTGTATACAGAAAATGGCAGAGTCGGGGTTGAATTTCCCGGAATTGCCTGGATCAGCGCAAAATTGGCGATTCTGTTCAATGCACGTGATTATTTGCCTGGTATCTTTAGATTTCTTTCTGCTTTTTGGGTGCTGGCAAGTCTTTATATTACTGGACTTTTAATATTTAAACAACACCATTGGCTCCGAATCATATTCGCATTGTTCGCTCTGGCATCGCCCGTATTAACCTATTACGCTTTTAACTTTATTCCGGATGCCCAAGGTTGTGCTTTGGCTTTAGCCGGATTGGCCTGTTATTTCAAGTTTATAAAAAACAACTCACTTAAATTCCTGGTCATCGCGCTCACATTTTGTGGTTTGGCCGGATTGTTCAAATTGAGTTCTGCCATTTATTTAATAGCGATTCTCGCGCATCAGGTTTGGCTGTTCATCTTCGAAAAAAGACCGTCAAAACATGTATTGGTAACGACGACCTTATCCCTCCTATT
>JBIIVF010000214.1:0-2934 GCA_044339595.1 Bacteroidia bacterium | reverse complement strand
TTCCGTTGTCTTCTCATCCGGAACGCCCTTCACCCCTACTTCCAAAACGCCGGGATGTTCAGCAATGGCCG
This sequence comes from Bacteroidia bacterium, assembly GCA_044339595.1. GTDB lineage: Bacteria > Bacteroidota > Bacteroidia > NS11-12g > UBA9320 > CAZTGZ01. Next base: position 2,863 of record JBIIVF010000214.1, on the reverse strand, counting down.
CTTCTACTTCGCTTGGGTAAACATTGAATCCTGATACCAAAACCATTTCCTTTTTCCTATCCACAATCTTGAAGAACCCATCGGCATCCATCACGCCAATGTCTCCCGTAAGAAAATATCCATCTTTAAAGTTTTTGTCGTGTTCGCTTTCCCGTTTCCAGTAATTGGGCATTACCTGTGGCCCTTTGATGGCAATTTCACCCCTTTCACCTTGCAGAACTTCATTTCCGTTGTCATCTAGAATCTTTAAATCTGTATTCGGCACTGGCAAGCCAATGGTTCCTAATTTATGAAAACCTCCTAGTGGATTGATGGTGGCAGCCGGTGAAGTTTCTGACAGTCCGTAGGCTTCCAGCAAAGGTGTTCCCGTTACTTTTTCCCATTTCACGGCCACAACATCCTGCACAGCCATCCCGCCACCCAAAGCGAGTTTTAGATTTGAAAAATCCAGATTTACAAAGTCCTCTTGATTCAACAATCCATTGAAAAGGGTATTGACTCCGGTAATAAATGAAGGCGGATATTTTTTCAAATCCTTGATGAAGGCCTTCATATCCCGCGGATTGGTGATCAGAATATTGGTAGCACCATACTTGAAGAATACCAAACAATTGGCAGTCAAAGCAAAGATATGGTATAGCGGAAGAGCCGTAACGATGGTCTCTTTACCTTCTACAAAGAAACTTTGAATCCAGGCATCTACTTGAGCCAGATTTGCACAGATGTTTCCGTGGGTTAAAATAGCTCCCTTGGAAACCCCGGTAGTTCCTCCGGTGTATTGCAAAAAAGCTACATCGTTGTGGTTGAGGCTGATTGGTTTGGGCTTATGACCTTTCCCTTCATTCATGACCGAAGCAAAGGTAACGGAGCCCGGCACGGAATGCGGAGGGACCATTTTCTTGACATATTTAACCACGGCATTGACAATCATTCCTTTTAGTCCGCCCAGCATATCGCCAATACGGGTAATGATGACCGTTTCAACTCCGGTTTCCTTTTGAATAGACTGGAAATTGGCAGCAAAATTTTCCAAAATCACCAAAGCCTTGGCACCTGAATCGTTGAACTGATGTTTCATTTCAGGCGGAGTGTACAGCGGATTGGTATTCACACAAGTTAAACCGGCCTTCAAGGATCCGAATAAGGCAATCGGAAACTGCATCAAGTTGGGCATTTGAATGGCAATGCGATCTCCTTTGACCAGGTTGGTTTTGTTTTGCAAATACCATGCGAATCGGTTGGAATATTCATCCAATTCATTGAAAGACATGCGCACATCCATATTGATGAATGCGGTCCGGTCGCCAAATTTGCGAACGGATTCTTCAAAAACAGCGAGAATAGACGGAAAAACATTGACATCTACTTCGTGTGGTACAAAATCGGGGTAGCTTTTCAGCCAGGGGTAATTTTCCATAATGATTTCAGTTTAAATTGCAATTTATGGAAGCAAATGGAAAATAAAAACTAAAAAATTTATTGAAAGCGCTCCATTTCTCTTTTGATGTCTTTTTCCTTTAAATCGTCGCGCTTGTCATAGAGCTTTTTTCCTTTCCCAAGGGCGATTTCAATTTTTACGAATCCATTTTCAGAAAAGAACAAACGAACCGGAATTAAGGCATAGCCCTTTTCCTTCATTTTAACTTTGATTTTGGCGATTTCCTTTTTGCTGAGCAACAATACCTTATCTCGCATCGGGTCTTGAGCAACATATCCGGCATTTTTAAATTCTGAAATATGTAAGTTTCTGATGAGTATAGAAGTATCAATCAACAAACAAAAAGCGTCATTTAAATTCACATGACCACTTCGTATCGATTTCACCTCTGCCCCAGTAAGCACGATGCCGGCAGTGAATCTAGATTCCAGAAAATATTCGAATTCGGCCTTCTTATTTTTTATTTCAACCGGGGTGTTTTTCTTCTTATTCATGGTTGAATTTGTTCCATTATTCGGTGTATTTTTTCTTTTTTCAGGATTTTTTGTCCGGTGCTGCCAATGGCGATTATTCTTTGTCGGGTTTGGGCTGTAAAATTACAAATGACTGAATTTCCGATTATTTCCATCAATTCTGCTTCAAATTTCACCTCATCCCCTATCAAAGCCGGCGATTTATGTTCAATATGCAGAAATGTGCCAATTCCCTCTTCGTCTGTTTCCTTCATTTCCAATACAAACAAACGACAAACCCATTCTGCGTCTCTTCCTAAGGCAAAGGTTGCATAGAACGGGTGTACCTCACCCGCATCAAAAGCAGCGGTTTCATTTTCTGCCACAATTTTGCTGAAATATTTTTTATCTCCGATTTTGAAAGGATGGATCATGTCAGTTTATTTCTACCAAAGTTACGCCTTCTCCGCCCATATCAGGGTGTTCAGAGGCCAGATTTTTCACGATCGATTGGGTTCTGAGATAATCTCTAATCAGGCGCATCAAAATGCCGTCTCCTTTTCCATGGATGATTCTCAGTCGATTCATCCCCAATACATGTCCTTCATCCAACCAATGTTCGATATACTTGAGCGCTTCTTCACTTCGCAAACCACGGACATCAATTTCACTTCGGTAATCTTTTTGTTTTTCGAGCAAATCTACCCCACGTTTTAAGACTGCCTTTTTTCTTTCCTTTTCAGGCGCTGCCGCCTCTATCTGATCTAATTTAACCTTTGTTTTGATGCTCCCATTGGTAATCCACGCTTCGTTTCCTTTGATTTCTGCGATTTCTGCCAGCATCTGGAGGCCTTTTAATCTAACCCAATCCCCTACTTGCAAGGGTTTTGGCGGACTTTGATTCACGGGTGTTGAATTAGGTTGAAAAACGGGTAATCCGATTTCCTTTCTCAGTTCTGTTTTTCGTGACTCT
>JBIIVF010000213.1:0-2939 GCA_044339595.1 Bacteroidia bacterium | reverse complement strand
CAGTGATTCGCAAGGCTTTGGCGATTGGTGCACATGATGCCATTCGCATTGATGCAGAGCCAACAGATGGATTTATGGTGGCTTCAGCCATAGCCGAAATCTCTGAATCAAATGGGTATGATTTGATCTTTACAGGTCGTGAATCCATCGATTTCAACAGTGGTATGGTGGGTGGATTGATTGCTGAGATGCTCGATTTACCGCTTTTGAACATTGTCACTTCAGTGGATGTCATCAACGGTTTTGTTAAAGCAACACGGGATATCGACGGAGGCAAAGAAGAATTGGAATGCGCTACACCTTGCGTGGTGAGTGCCCAAAAGGAATTATGTGAACCCCGTATTCCGAATATGAGGGGAATCATGGGAGCCCGGACCAAACCTTTACAAGTGGTTACTTATTCCGGTGGCGCGTCTCAAGCGGCATATATTCAATATGAATTGCCACCTGCCAAAAGTGGTGTTCGGTTGATTAATCCAGACAATGCCGGCGAACTCATTGACATTTTACACAACGAAAAAAAGATAATTTAACGCTTAATACTACACTATGGCCATTATCGTATTTGCAGAACACGACGAAAATAAATTCAAAAAGTCTTCATTTGAAGCCGTGAGTTATGGAAAAGACCTCGCTGCCTCAACAGGCACACAGTGCATAGCGGTAAGCATTGGATTTACTGATAGCGCTGCTTTAAAAGCATTGTCACAATACGGTGCCGATCGGATCATCGATATTCCTGTAGGTGCTGACGTGAAACCCGATTCCGGATTTTATGCGCAAGCATTGGTGAATGCCGGTAACCAATTGGGTGGAAACGTTTACATTGTTTCGAATACTTATACCGGCAAATCGGTAGCGCCTCGCATTGCAGCCCGCACCAAAGCTTCTATCGTAAGTGGCGTGGTGTCTATGGCAGATACCTCACAAGGATTCAGCGTAAAAAAATCTTGCTATTCAAACAAGGCATTCACATATGTGAGCCTGACTTCTGAAAATAAGGTACTAGCCCTGGTGCCCAACTCTTATGAGATCAAAGAAAATCAAACGCAGGCATCCCCTGAAACCTTAACCTTAACCTTGGATGCGCCTAAATGCTGTGTATTGAGTGTGAATCGTGAAAAAGGCAAAATACCATTAACCGAAGCCGAAATCGTAGTTTCTGCAGGAAGAGGCATGAAAGGACCTGAAAACTGGGGCATGATTGAAGAGCTTGCCTCGTTGTTGAACGGCGCCACAGCCTGCTCAAAACCGGTTTCTGACATGGAATGGAGGCCACATAGCGAACACGTGGGTCAAACAGGGATTACCATTAAACCGAATTTATACATCGCGGTTGGCATTTCCGGGGCCATTCAGCACCTTGCAGGTGTTGGATCCAGCAAGATTATCTGCGTAATTAACAAAGATCCTGAAGCACCTTTCTTTAAAGCTGCTGATTTCGGCATAGTGGGTGATGCTTTTGAAGTTTTACCTAAGTTGATTGAACGAGCCAGGCAATTGCATCACTCCTGATGGAATTGGTAAAACTTGAAATATTAGGACTTTCTGCCGGCCATTCTCAAAAAGGCACTTATACCTTGATTATGGGTGTTGAAGATGGACATATTAAGCTCCCTATTGTCATTGGTGCCTATGAAGCACAGTCGATTGCGGTTGTCATGGAAAACATCAAGCCACAACGTCCGTTGACCCACGATTTATTCAAAGATATTTTTGATCAATTTAAGCTTGAATTGGAAGAAGTTCGTATCGACAAATTGGAAGAAGGGGTCTTCTTTGCAAAGTTATGGTGTTCTTCTGATGATCATAAAGTGGTGATTGACGCCCGCAGTTCGGATGCCATTGCTTTGGCCATTCGTTTTAATTGCCCGGTTTATACCACCAAGGAAATATTGAATGATGCAGGAATTGTGATGGAAGAACTCGATGAAGAAGGGCCTGAAAGACCGGATTATGAGCCGGATTATGCCACCTCTGAATTGAATGAGTGGGATAAATTTGACCTGGATGAACTTGAAAAAATGCTCGATGAGGCCATTCAAGTGGAGGATTATGACAAGGCGGCGATCATTCGAGATGAAATCTCCAAAAGAAGGAAGAATTAACGCTTATCCAAGCTATCCGTTTCCGATATTTTTAGTTTGAAGGCTTCCATGTATTGAAGGCCCATCGGCACGTAGTGTTTATGATACGTGCGCGGTGGACCGATCAATGGATATTTTCTTCCGGTATTGTGAATGTGAAAAGCATCCTTGAAATTCCCATTTCGCAACTGCCTTCCATAGGTTTTATTAATCCATTTGGTGCCAATGTGAACTGATTTGGTGCCATTGATTTCAACAATGCTATGATTCAGTTCAAATGATTTATAGCCCATCAGCTGATATGGGCCCCAACTGCTAGCCAATTTTTTGAGATAGACATTGTTCATTCCCTTTAAATCGGATGACTTCACGTTGTCATACATCGGTAATTCTCCGTTACGCACTTTCTTTAAAAGATCAAAAACCCGCGGTTCAAATCGATGCGGCACCAATTTTCTGCCTGAACACTCCAATGCGATCAAAGAAAGTAAGTATTCAGGCGGCAAATCATATTGATCGGCTGACTTCAGAACCGCTTTGCTATAATTTCGATAGGTTTTATCCAGAATATCCCTACTATAAGGTACTTCTCGGTTTCCGCTGTATCTTTTGAAGACAACATAAACACTCGCTGCGAGCAAACAGATAGAAACAATGGCAATCAGGGTCTTTTTCATTTAAATTTAAAACGAGGACTACTCCATCATCCTCCTCAAAATCTTTCCGACATTTGATTTTGGCAATTCATCCCTGAATACAACGTACTTGGGTACTTTATAGTTGGTCAGTCTTGTTTTACAAAACTCAATGATGTCTTCCTCCTTTACATTTGGATCTTTTTTAACGATGAAT
>JBIIVF010000212.1:0-2951 GCA_044339595.1 Bacteroidia bacterium | reverse complement strand
CACCATCTTATGTATTACAAAATACATAAAAAATAATCCTTTCTTCCTTAGGAAAAACCCACATCTGCGTCAATTAACATTCAATTGATGTTAATATCCTATCTTTGTATAAGTGAAGAAAAAAAATACCCTCCGATATCCGGAAGAATACAAACATGTTCTCGAAATCTTCGAGAGTTATCCAAAAAAATCATTCAACGTTAAACAAATCGCTTTTCACATTCCCCCTGACTTTAAATGTTCACTCAAAGACATTGAAAAGATCATCGCCATACTTGAAAAGGAAGAATTAATTGAAGAAACCCAACCCGGCAAATTTCGTTATGTAGCCCAGTTCTCTTTGTTGAAAGGCAAAGTAGATATGACCCAAAGAGGCGCTGCCTATGTCATTTGCGAAGACCTCGAAGAAGATATATTTATCAGTCCATCGTTGTTAGGACAAGCCTTTAATGGGGATACCGTTATGGTCGAATTGCTCCACCAATCTAAGTCAAGAAAACCGGAAGGACGCATTGTTCAAGTGATTGAAAGAGTAAAAACTCAATTTATTGGCACGGTTCAAAAATTTAAAGGTTCCGCTTTTGTCATTCCTGACGATCCAAAAGTTCATACCGATTTTTTTGTTTCTAAGAAATACCTGAAAAATGCCAAGGATCAGGATAAAGTAAAAATTGAAATCACAGAATGGCTGCCCGGGGAGAAAAACCCCAATGCCAAAGTGATTGATATCTTTGGTAAAGCCGGTGAACATCAAACCGAAATGCATGCCATCATCGCTGAATTTGGGTTCCAAACGGAGTTCCCGGATCAGGTTGAAAAAGCAGCTGCAGCTTTCTCGGATAAACTCTCCGAAAAAGACCTTAAAAATCGACGTGATTTCAGAAAAACGCTGACCTTTACCATCGATCCTGAAGATGCCAAAGATTTTGATGATGCCTTATCGTTCAAAAAACTGGAGAACGGGCATTTTGAAATAGGAATTCATATCGCCGATGTCAGTCATTATGTGACGGAAGGAAGCCATTTGGATGAAGAAGCTTTGTACCGTGGAACTTCTGTTTATTTGGTGGATCGGGTTATACCCATGTTGCCTGAAAAACTTTCGAACGACCTCTGCTCCCTTCGTCCGAATGTAGACCGTCTATGTTATGCCGTAGTGGTTGAAATGAATGATAAAGCGGAAGTGATTTCTAAATGGATTGGCAAAACGGTCATTCATTCCGATCGCAGGTTTAGCTATGAAGAAGCCCAGGAAAGACTCGAAACTACTTTGGGTGATTTACATAAAGAATTAATCTTACTGAACAAATTGGCTCATTTGCTGAAGGATAAACGCTTTCAGAACGGGGCCATCAGTTTCGAAACCGAAGAGGTTAAATTTAAGCTGGATGAAGAAGGAAGGCCGGTTTCGGTTTACAAAAAAATCAGAAAAGATGCCCATAAACTGGTAGAAGAATTCATGCTGCTGGCGAATCGCCTGGTGGCTCAATTTGTGGCGACAGAATTAAAAAATGCGTATGTCCCCTATCGGGTTCATGACGCGCCTTCGATGCAAAAAATGACCCTGCTCATTCAAATTGCCTCGCGTTTTGGTTTTAAAATAAAAACAGAAACCCGATTCGAGCTCGCCCAAAGCATCAATGAGATGACCGGTGCCGTGGCTGATAAACCGGAAGCCACCATCTTAAATCCTTTGGCGATTCGGAGTATGGAAAAAGCCATCTATACCACCGCCAAAACATCCCATTTTGGATTGGCTTTTGACTACTATTGTCATTTCACTTCGCCCATTCGTCGATATCCGGATCTGATTACCCATCGCTTGCTGACCGATTACCTGAACAAGAAAAATGCTGCGAGCAAAGAAGAGACGGAAAAAATATGCAAGCATTCTTCTGCCATGGAACAAAAAGCCGTAGAAGCAGAGCGCGCCAGCATCAAATACAAGCAAACAGAATTTTTAACCGGACATATCGGTGAAATCTTTGATGGCACCGTGGTGTCTTTGACCGATTGGGGCATCTTTATAGAACTCGCCGATAACAAATGTGAAGGGATGGTCAGAATCAGCGAAATCAAAGGCGATTTTTATGAATTCTACGAAAAAGACTATGCCGTGGTAGGAAGACGCACGAAAAAAAGACTTGAATTGGGCCAAAAAGTTCAAGTCAAAATCAGGCGTACCAATATGTTGAAAAGGAATACCGACTTTACGTTGTTGGATTATTGACCCGGAATACGCATTGATTTTCAATGTTAGATTATTAAAGCAATACGAGGGCTCTTTGGTATTTTTGTGCCCTGTTACTCTCAATCATTAAAGTCTCATGTACGCCTACGAAGAACTAACCATCCAATATACTGATTTCTTAAAGAAACACCCACTCATAGGAACTCCTGAAAACCTTTACGACCCCATGAATTATATTCTGGGTTTGGGGGGGAAGCGGATTCGTCCTGTATTGGCATTGATGGGATACAACCTATTTAAAGACAAGTTGGAAGAGGATGCCTTTCACGTAGCCCATACCGTAGAATTATTTCACAATTTTTCATTGATTCATGATGACATCATGGATGAAGCACCGCTCAGAAGAGGAAATGCAACGGTTCACACCAAATGGAATATGGCCACAGCCATTCTTTCCGGTGATTTGATGTTGGTGAAAGCCTACGAACGATTGCTCAAGTCAAATCCGACCTTTTGGCCTTCCTTATTAGAAGTTTTCAATCAAGCTGCCACCGATGTTTGTGAGGGGCAACAAAAAGACATGGATTTTGAGCATAGAAACGATGTCACTGAAGCAGAATATATTGATATGATCAGGCAGAAAACGGCGGTTTTGCTGGGCGCTTCTCTTCAAATGGGCGCACTGGTGGCAGGTGCCGGAGCAGATACAGCCAAAGGTTTGTATCGCTTTGGTGTGAACGCAGGGTTAGCCTTTCAAATC
>JBIIVF010000082.1:0-11423 GCA_044339595.1 Bacteroidia bacterium | reverse complement strand
TGTAAAAAGCGAGACAAAGGGTGTTCTTTGATTGACTGTATCCCGATTCAGAAATGAAGGAAAAAATCAATAAAATAAGAAATAGGATTTTATTCATAGGGGCAAATATAGCACAGTGTGTAATGAACATGAAGCCAGACATAATTTGTTAATATCGGCAGCGTTATTAACATTAATTTTGCGAATTATGACATTGATTACATCTATTTCAGGGATAAGAGGAACCATTGGGGGGCAAGAAGGAAACGGACTTACCCCAATGGATATTGTAAAGTATACCGCTGCGTTCGGCAGATTGTTGCGTGAAGCGGGTGGGGGTAATACGATCATCATTGGCCGGGATGCCAGAATTTCGGGTGAAATGGTATCGTTGCTCGTTTCGGGTACCCTTAGTGGCATGGGGTTTCATGTGTTGGATACAGGATTGTCAACAACACCAACCGTTGAAATGGCCGTGATACATCACCAAGCTGCCGGTGGCATCATACTCACAGCCAGTCATAATCCCAAACAATGGAATGCCTTAAAGTTATTGAATGCAAAAGGTGAGTTCATTTCAAGTGATCAAGGACAAAAAGTATTGCAATTTGCGGCAGATCAAACTACCCAGTTTTCGGAAGTGGAAGAACTAGGTTCTGTTCAAAAACTTGAAGGCACATTGGATGAACATATTTCAGCCATATTGGCCCTACCGCTGGTGAATCGCGAAGCCATCAAGGCTAAGAATTTTACCATCGCGGTAGATGCAGTGAATTCAACAGGTGCCACTGCGGTTCCGCGTCTTTTAGAAGCCCTGGGGGTGGCTAATATTCATTTAATCAATGCAGTTGAAAATGGTAAGTTCGCTCACAATCCCGAACCATTGCCGGAACATCTGACCCAACTCTCGTCAGAAGTCAAGCATAAACGCGCTCATTTAGGCATCGCTGTAGATCCGGATGTAGACCGATTGGCCCTTATTTGTGAGGATGGAGAGATGTTCGGAGAAGAATATACTTTGGTGGCAGTGAGTGACTATATCCTCAGAAATACACCCGGTCCAACGGTTTCTAATTTGTCATCTACCCGCGCATTGAAGGTGGTTACCGAAAAGGCTGGACAAACCTATGCTGCAAGTGCAGTAGGAGAGGTGAATGTGGTGGAAATGATGAAATCTACCGGAGCAGTGATTGGTGGAGAAGGCAACGGTGGAATTATTTATCCTGAATTACACTATGGCAGAGATGCTTTGGTGGGAATCGCGCTGTTCTTATCGCACCTGGCCTTGAACAGCAAGAGTGCGGCCGCGTTGAAAATGTCCTATCCAAAATATGTGATTGCCAAACACAAAATGGAATTGACAGACGATTTGAATCCGGATGAGGTCATTGAAAAGTTCAAACAAAAGTATGCCGGTAAACCGATGAATACTGTGGATGGACTTAAAATTGAATTTGACGACGAATGGGTTCATTTGCGCAAATCAAACACTGAGCCGATTATCCGAATCTATGCAGAGAGTAGTTCAGAAACTGCGGCTAACCACCTTGCGGAGAAGATAAAAAGCGACGTGAAGAGTTTTGTTTGATTTTTATATCAATCCTTAAATCATCCCAATTTCCTCCTTCAATTTTCGAAAATAATCTGCAGCCAATAGCATCCTATTCCCATACCAACTGAACATCTCACCATCTACTTTAAAAACTTTACAGCCCGGTATTTGGGCACTGATTTCCTCCGCATGGAGTTGCTTAAATGGAAAAGGTTCAGAAGACAGAAAAACATAATCCGGATCGAGTTCTCTCATTTGTTCCAAATCAATTTCCGGATATCGAACCCAATCCGCAGGAAGTGCATTCTCAAATCCGGCATGATCTAACATGCTGTTGATAAATGTATCACGGGCAACAGCCATATAAGGATTTTTCCAAATGAGATACAAAACTTTTGGCTTTTTGATTATAGGTGGTGAGCTCGATAATTCATGAAACTCTTTTCGGATTTGATTCGACAGACTGAGTGCCTTTTCAGCAGTATTCGTAAGCCGTCCAACTTCGATTAGCATATCGAGGGCATCTTCAAAATCATGGATATCACTGACCCACACCTTAAATTCTGATTGCAATGCCTCAATTTGAGACCGTTCATTCTCTTCTTTGTTGGCAATGATTAAATCCGGTTGGAGTGTTCTGATTTTAGCCAGATTCAACTTTTTAGTGCCCCCGATTTTAACAGATTTTTTAAACCGGTTTTCCGGATGTATGCAAAAAATGGTCTGTGCAATCGGATCTGCACCCAAATAGTAGAGTAACTCCGTTTGTGAAGGAACTACTGATATGATTCGCATGATGGGTGATGAACTAGTCAGACAGTGCGCTGATCAGGTCGTATTTTGTGATTATATGAATGGATCCCGAAATGGATTTTACCATCACGGCATTATTTTCTTTGTTGATCAGCTTTGAAATATCTTCCAATGTGGCTTGTTCATCTACCATGGGGAAGGGTTTTTGCATAATTTCCTTGACTTCTTGCTGTTGAATATTCGGATTTTTTACCCACAATGCATACAAATGGCTGTCGTTGATCGAACCCACTGTTTGCTGCTGCTCATCTAACACAGGAAGTTGAGAGATGCCATATTTTTCAAGTTTTGCATAAACTTCAGCCACCGTATCGCTCACTTTAGCGGCTACCAATGGCAGATGTCTGTGTTTGGCCACAATTTCTCTTGCGGTTTTGGGCTTTTTGCTTTCCAAAAATCCACGGTCTCTCATCCAGTCATCATTGAACATTTTACCCAAATAACGGGTGCCATGATCATGAAATATCACCACCACCACATCGTCTTTTTTGAGCATGTTCTTCATCTGAATGATACCGGCAATGGCTGCCCCGGCTGAATTGCCGACAAAAATTCCCTCTTTTCTCGGAATTTCACGGGTGTAGATAGCGGCATCTTTATCGGTTACCTTTTCAAAATGATCAATGAGGCTGAAATCTACGTTCTTAGGTAAAAAATCCTCTCCGATGCCTTCTGTGATATACGGGTAAATCTCGTCTTTGTCGAAAATGCCGGTTTCTTTAAATTTTTTGAAAACAGAACCATAGGTGTCGATTCCCCAGATTTTGATATTGGGATTTTTTTCTTTCAGGTATTTGCCTGTTCCGCAAATGGTACCCCCGGTGCCCACTCCGACTACCAAATGGGTGATTTTTCCTTCAGTTTGCTCCCATATTTCAGGGCCGGTTTGCTCATAATGAGCTTGCGAGTTACTGAGATTGTCATATTGATTGGGTTTCCAGCTGTTGGGAACTTCGTTTATCAGCCTGCTTGAAACGGAGTAGTAACTTTTTGGATCTTCGGGATCGACGTCGGTCGGACAAACAATGACTTCCGCACCGAAAGCTTTGAGGGCATCTACTTTTTCGCGACTCTGTTTATCAGTGGTGGTGAAAATACATTTGTATCCTTTAATCACCGCAGCAATGGCCAAACCCATACCGGTATTGCCACTCGTGCCTTCGATGATGGTGGCACCCGGTTTCAGAATGCCCGCTTTTTCAGCATCTTCAATCATTTTTAACGCCATTCGGTCCTTGATGCTATTGCCCGGATTCATGGTTTCAATTTTAGCCAAAACGGTTGCCGGAACCTGATGCTCTTCCATCAGTTTGTTGAGCTTCACCAACGGTGTATTGCCAATGGTTTCGAGGATGTTATTATACCACATGCAGCGAAATTAGTTTAAATTTAGAAGGCAACGAAATGGTGGTTCGATTCGATTATGAACAATATTGAAAAATAATTCTGTTGAAAGGGAGATTATGGCTAAAATTGCCAATAATCATGTTTGTTTCAGGATTTACATTTATCAGAAATGCGGTAAAATTAGACTACCCAATTGTTGAAGCAATTCAATCTGTCCTTCCGCTTTGCGACGAATTTGTGGTGGCCCTGGGAAACAGTGAAGACGATACCCGTGGCTTGATTCAGGGTATCGGAGATCCCAAAATCCGAATCATAGATACGGTTTGGGATGATCACCTGAGAATAGGTGGACAAGTGCTCGCCATTGAAACCAACAAAGCCCTTGATGCCATTTCAAAGCAGGCAGATTGGGCCATTTATATTCAGGGCGATGAATGTTTATACGAACAAGATTATGATCAACTGAGATCAACCATGTTGAAATGGAAGGATGATCCTGCAGTAGAAGGATTGTTGTTCGATTACCTTCATTTTTATGGATCTTTCGATTACATCGCCAACTCCCGTAATTGGTACCGAAAGGAAATCAGAATCGTTAAGCCCAGGCCGGGCGTTCGATCGTATAAAGATGCCCAAGGATTCAGAGTGGATGGCAGAAAGCTGAATGTAAAACCAGCTCATGCAAAAGTTTATCACTATGGATGGGTGCGACACCCAAAATACCAGATGGCGAAACAATTAGAAGCGAATAAATTCTGGCATGACGATGCCTGGATAGAGCAGAGATTTGATCCGTCTACTCAATTTGATTATTCAAGAATTGACTCTTTGGCTCATTTCAAAGGCAGTCATCCCAAGGTGATGCAGCCTAGGATATCTTCAATGAATTGGGAATTTTCAACGGATCCAACCCAAAAGAAATTTGGGTTTAAAAATCTGATTTTACACAAACTCGAAGACCTCACCGGCTGGCGTCCGGGCGAATACCGAAACTACCGTTTGTTGCCTTAAGGGGCTATGAATGTCCTTTTCGAACGTGAAGATTCCTTTTGAATTCTTTGATGATTTCTTCCGCAATGATTCGCCCGCTTTTCATAGCCGCATTGATTGAACCATACAGCAAGTGATCTCCACAAACAAACAAATGGTCATTGATCCTAAAACTATCGATGTGACGCTTTCCAAGTACAGAAGTCTGAAAAGGAAGTGCTTTCGGAATGCGAAGGGTGCGCAATAATTTCCATTTTTCAACCGATGTGCCGGTAAGTTGTTTGATTTCCTCGAGCACCCTGTCTTTTAGTGCAACATCATCGAATTCAGACAATCCGTTCAATGAAACATAAACGGTCGACTTTCCTTTGGGTGCATATTCCGGTGCAAAATCAGACATAACGACTAAATTGCCAATGATTGCATCCTTGTTCGCATTAACAGCTATCATTTTTTCAGGAAGCGGAGATTCAGGAGCTTCAAATTGAAGACAAGTTACAGACCGGTATTGAACTTTTTCTATATGACCGAATTTTTGTAAAAAATCGTTGTGCTCAGTGGCCAAAATTACCTTGTCGGCTGGAATAAACTCGCCATTTTCAAGGGTTATTCCCTGGTCTGATACATCAGTAACCCTGGCATTAAACCTGAAATGAGATGGCCCAATTTCATCTACCAGTTGTTGAGAAATGGCGCCCATTCCGGCGGCTGGTACGGCAATTTTCCCGGAAGCCATCATCTTGAACGTAAAGTCAAAAATTCTTCTCGAAGTATCCATATCGTTTTCAAGAAAAATTCCACTAAAAAATGGCTGAAAAAACAGGTGTATGGCTCGTTTTGAAAATCCGTATTTTTTTAAAATGGAAGATGTTTTGACTTCAAATTTCTCGAAAATCTTGTCTTCAGACATGGCCATTAACTTTCTTCTTAATTTGAAAATGGTCCATTTATCAGAGAAGGGAAGGGATTTACTCCAAAACATTTTCAGGAAAGTTTTGAAATCTTGAAAGGGGTCTGAAAATTGATGAACTTCCTTTTCATAAACCATTACCCCGGAGGGTAGGATGCGCAAATTGAGTTTTTGATAATCTAAAATCTTTTTAGCTTCCGGGTATTCAGTAAAAAATACCTGAAAACCCCTATCAAGCCGATGACCTTCAATGAGGTCCGTTTGTACCCTTCCTCCGGGCGCATCTTCAGCTTCGCAAATAGTGATATCAAAACCTGCTTTTTTTAGGTACAAAGCAGCTGTTAGTCCGCTGATTCCTGCACCAACTATGACGATATTTTCTTTTTTAGACATCGATTACATATTAAAAAACTCTGCCGTTTCTTCCGCCAATAGCGTCAGGTGTTCGGGTAAAATTGATTCGGTATAGGGATGTGCTGCACCAAAAGTATGACCTGCTCCTTCTATTTCGATCATAATGGAGTGAGAAACAAATCTATACATAGTTCTTGTATGTTCAATGGGCAAGTTTTCATCTTCTGTTCCATGGGCCAAAAACAAAGGTTTGTCCATTTTAGAAATATTCCTTTTTGGATCCAAGAAGGATTCATTTTGAAGATAGTCTTCTACAAATGCATAATTCAGCGGGAGGCTTTCACCGGTTCTGCTGTTCGTGAAATGCTTTACTCCGGTTTCTTTCCAACTGCCATCAGAATCTTCCACAAACTTACTAAAATCAGCCACCGGTGCCCACATCGCCAGTCTTTTGACATCGCTGCTATGGATGGTCTTAATCAAGGCAGTTGCGGCTCCTCTGCTGTGACCGATGAGGTTAATTTCATCATTGATGAGTTCTTTTTGAGGATTTTCATCCGATTTCACCCATTGCAGAACGGCTTCCAGATCTTCTAGTTCTTTTGAAATGGTGTTCGTGGCAAATAAGTCCGGACGTGTGATGTCGGATAGGATTTCAGGATCAACCCCATTGTGTGAGAAGTTCATTTTTAGAAAAAGAAAGCCCTCTTCTGCCATAAAATCTGCCAACAAATTCCAGGCTCCCCAGTCTTTGAATCCTTTAAATCCATGACAAAAAATCATGACGGGTATTTTTCTCTTACTCACTTTCCAAGTGCAGTCAAAAGTGACCCATCCTCCATGGGATGACTTTATTTTGTAAGATTGCTTTTGAAGGTTGGAGGGATTTATTGACATACGCCAAAGTATTTTTTGTATTGTGGTTTTCTTAAATAGAATGAAATATAAAAAGCCGGCCAAATGAAAAGGTTGGCCCACCTGTATTTAGATTCAAATGTGATTTGATCGCGAATTACGACACAAGGACCCGCTGCTATCACATGATGGGCATGACGCCAACTCTTAATGCCAAAAGGCATTTGAATGCCCTGATCGACAAAGAAACAATGACCGGGTTCGCGATGTATTTCGGTGATTTCGACTTCCATCAAACTTCTCCATGGCAATTTGAAATCCACAGAAACACGGTTGCCAATCTCACTTCCTTCATATAAAACGATGTCGGCAATAAAGGAGGGAGGTTTTAGATATTGAAATAATTTTTGATCGAAACGAGCGAAAACTTCTTCTACAGAGCCCTGAACTTTCGTATTCAACGTAATGTTGGGCATTATTTAAGGGCATTAAATGTTTCGAGTGGATTGTAATGTTTGAATTTTTTACCAACCCGTATGATATTGACTTTTACAATTTTATCACCGGCTTCAATATTATTCACTACATCTTGTCCTTTAATCACCTTGCCGAAAATGCTGTGCTTGCCGTCGAGCCACAGAGCCGGACCCAAAGTGATAAAGAACTGACTTCCATTGGTATTGGCACCGATGTTGGCCATGGCCACGATGCCGGCCTTATTGTGCTTCAACTGGCCGGAAAACTCATCCTTGAATGCATATCCCGGTGTGCCGCTTCCATTGCCTGCCGGGTCTCCACCCTGAATCATAAAATCTGGCATGACCCGATGAAAAGTGAGTCCATTATAGAATGGTTGACCTTCTTTTTTGATTTTATTCGGAATAGCCCCTTCCGCCAATCCTGCGAAATTCGCAACGGTTAAAGGAGCAAGTTCATGTTCCAGGGCGATGTAAATTTTTCCTTTATCCGTTTCAATTTCACTATAAATTCCATCCTCCAGCTTCAATTCTTTTATCAACTGTTTGTAGGGTCCACCACATCCTCCCAAAAGAATAAAAAGAGCGAAGGTGAACAGAAGATTTATCTTGGTCATAAGACTGCAAAAATAGCGGAAGTTCAATGAAAGCGAGTGCAAAAGATTAACTTTGCCGCCTTTTAAACGTATGTCATTACAAACAGAAATTCATAAACGGAAAACATTCGGTATCATCAGCCATCCGGATGCAGGAAAAACCACGCTTACTGAAAAATTGCTGCTTTTTGGGGGTGCCATTCAAACGGCAGGCGCTGTTAAAAGCAATAAAATTACCAAAACAGCTACTTCCGATTTTATGGAAATAGAGAAACAAAGGGGAATTTCGGTGGCCACTTCTGTGATGACCTTTCATTATAAAGACAAGATTGTTAACATATTAGATACGCCGGGTCACAAAGATTTTGCCGAAGATACGTATCGCACCTTGACAGCTGTTGACAGTGTAATATTGGTGATTGACTGTGTGAAAGGGGTGGAAGAGCAAACCCGGAAATTGATGCAGGTATGCAGGATGCGCAACACTCCGGTCATTGTATTTATCAATAAACTGGATCGCGAGGGCCGCGATCCCTTTGATTTGCTTGAAGAGTTGGAGAAAGAATTGTCTATTTCGGTGCGACCATTGAGTTGGCCAATCGGCATGGGGAAAGGACTTAAAGGGGTTTATTTGTTGTATAATCACAGTTTGAACTTGTTTGAAATCAACAAGACCAAAAGGGCAGATGACATCATCACGCTCAAAGGATTGGATGATCCCGGGTTAGAGAAAATTATTGGTGACAGAGCCACCGCGAAGCTCAAAGAAGACGTTGAATTGGTTGAAGGAGTGTACGAGCCGTTCGATGAAAAAATGTATCAGGAGGGTTTATTGGCGCCGGTGTTTTTTGGATCAGCCATCAACAATTTCGGAGTACAAGAAATGCTCGACACTTTTGTTGAAATTGCTCCCGGCCCCAGATCTCGCGAAACTACTTTGCGGGATATTCAACCCGATGAATCTAAATTCAGTGGATTTGTTTTTAAAATCCATGCCAATCTCGATCCCAATCACCGCGACAGAATTGCATTTTTAAGGGTATGTGCCGGCAAGTTTGAAAGAAATACTTTTTATCACCACGTTCGGTTAGACAAAAATCTTCGCTTTAACAACCCTTACAACTTTATGGCGCAGAGCAAGAATGTCATTGAAGAGGCATTTCCGGGTGATGTGGTAGGATTATATGACACCGGTAATTTTAAGATAGGCGACACCCTCACCGAAGGAGAAGACTATATTTTTAAAGGAATTCCGAGTTTTTCACCGGAGATTTTCAAAGAGGTCATCAATACAGATCCAATGAAAACCAAGCAGCTCGAAAAGGGAATTGAGCAATTAACTGACGAAGGAGTGGCTCAGTTGTTCAGACAACAGCCCGGAAATAGAAAATATATCGGTACGGTTGGAGAACTTCAGTTCGAAGTGATTCAATATCGACTCAAACACGAATACAGTGCCAGTTGCCGATTTGAAAATGTGCCCTTTCATAAAGCGTGTTGGATGACAGGTAGCAAAGAAGCCATCGATAATTTCTGCAAATACAAACAAAAGGAAATTGTCATGGATAAAGACGGAAATCGGGTGTTTCTGGCGGCAACACCATATGTATTGCGCATGTCAAGGGAGAACAATCCGGATGTGACATTTCATGAAAATTCTGAATTCAAGCTGGAAGCCAAAGATTAATTTCACAAAACAGCATCTGTCTTGTATACATTGAGCCTGCCACCAGGAATATCGAGTTTTTCGATTAGACTGAGAGGGTAGCCCTCCCTGATAGCATAAAATAAGTGTTTGTCATTCAACGCATTGAAGGCAAATACACGGTCTTAATGCTATGGTAGTTGCGATTGCAAACGATGCCAAAAAATTGATTCCAACGCATCAATCAGGAAGATTCGAGCCCCTTCTTTGTTTTTTTTATCTGCTGAGATGAATAGCGTTCCTTCTTCATTAAGGTTCACCATCCCCGGCAATCGAACATGCTCAATGGTGCTAACGAGAGCAACCTTCTGCGCACTGAGTGGGTTGAGGATCTTAATAATGAAACAAATAGATTGAATCGTTTTCAAGCAGCACCAAAGCTCGCCAAACAATTCCGGCATTTCTTATCAATAAATATAAAAACTCATGAATTGCTTACCCCCACCGGGGCTGACACCTTCAATCCTCACCTGACCGGTAATCTCTTCGAGCAATTCTACAAATTCTTTCACATTATCGGCGGTTTGCTTATTAATGGCGGTGAAAATGAATCCTTCCTGAATATTCATTTTTCGAATTTTGCCATTCTTGATATTGCTTACTTTGAAACCATTGCTGATGCCATAAAGATCTTTTTCGATCTTTGAAATGGGTTCAAAATCTGCTCCTAAAGATTCAGAAGTGAAGACCTGTTTTCTAAGCAGTTCAGTATTACCCTCCTGATTCACCAATTTGAGGTCTTTTTCGAGTTTAGCTCCATCTCTTAAAATGACCAGATGAATGATATCGCCGGGTCTATGGTAGGAAAGCTGTTCATCGAAATTGGCTTTGCTTTCGATGACCTGATTATCAACTTTTAGAATCACATCACCGGCTTTGAGGGCGCGTTTGGCATCATCATTGTTTTCATTTACCCTTGAAACATACACGCCATTTTGAACCTGATCTCCAAGTTTTGCGGACAATTTGCCATCGATATCCACCACTTCTACACCTGCAAATCCACGCTGAGTCTGACCGAATTCCTTTAAATCATTGACGATTTTCGCCACAATATTGGCAGGAATTGCGAACCCATATCCAACATATGATCCGGTTTTGGAGGCTATGGCTGTATTGACACCCACCAATTGACCCTTTAGGTTCACCAAGGCTCCGCCGCTGTTTCCGGGATTGATGGCTGCATCGGTTTGGATGAATGATTCTATCGGGAAATTATTGTCCACCACACTGATGTTTCTTCCTTTGGCACTCACAATTCCTGCGGTGACGGTAGAGGTGAGGTTAAATGGATTTCCGACGGCCAATACCCACTCGCCAATTTGCAATTGATCTGAGTTGGCGAGTTCTACAAAAGGCAGATTTTTGGCTTCAATTTTCAATAATGCCAGGTCAGTACTTGGGTCGGCACCAATCAGGGTAGCAGTATACGTAGTTTTTCTTTGGCTGAGTACTACTTCAATTTTGTCTGCATTTTTAACCACGTGATGATTTGTAACGATATATCCATCAGAACTAAGTATGACCCCTGAACCGGTGCTGCTCACTTTGCCAATTTGACCGAACGGATCAAAATCGAAAAACCAAAATGAACTTCTGACTTGCATTTCTGATTCGGTTTTGATGAACACAACCGTTGGGGTACTCACCTTTGAGGCCTCAATGAAATCCGCTTCTTTTAGGCTGTAGGCCTGATTATTTACTTTAAAAACGGGTGTTATTTCTGAAAAAATGCCTGTTTGGCTGATGGGTTGGTCGACATAACGGGTCATAAAAAAAGCCCCGGCCAAGCCACCTAAAATTCCTAATGTCAGCGTTGCTAATCCTTTCTTCCACATATGCTTGT
>JBIIVF010000119.1:0-7534 GCA_044339595.1 Bacteroidia bacterium | reverse complement strand
CGAATACAGTCCGTTGTTCTACTACCCGGGCGATACGGCCAATTATCAGGTATGGTTGAAGGTGACCACCAATTACGGTTGTACAGACAGCACCATGCGTTTGGTCAGAATCGGGCCTGACATATTGGTATTTATTCCGAATGCCTTCACACCGGGCGCGGGAGGTCCCTTAAAGAATGAAGACTTTGATGTGGTAGCAAGTGGATTTAAGACCTACAACATCATCATTTTCAACCGTTGGGGAGAGATCTTGTTCGAAAGCAACGACATCAATAAAGGTTGGGATGGCAAATCTCAAGGCATCGACTGTCAGCAAGATGTGTATGCTTATCAAGTAACCGTTACCAGCATGAGCGATGACGTTTATAAGTACAATGGTACCGTCACACTCTTGAGGTAAAAGACCTTAGTTTTTCATATCTTAAGGCTGCTTCGGATTTCGGAGCAGCCTTTTTTTTGACTTATTGTAAACAGGTATTCCATCAAAAGTTGATGGTTAGGTTGAATTGTTATGTGATATAGAAGGGGTCTATTTATGATATTCTAAACCAAAGGGTTAAAGCCCCGATTTTATTTTCACATTTGTCATAATAATGCCATACACGAAGCAACGTAATTCACAAACCGGGTGTCTTACCTTAGAGATGCAATAGGTTTGAGTTGTTATCCGGCGGGATATAAATTTGATGAATTGGATAAAAATGCTTAACTTGGCCCGTTAAATTAACCAAATACACTATTGAGTAAACTATGCATGTTCAACGGGATTAATTTTCTTAAAACATGGTGGCTGATCCTTACAACAGCCCTGATTGTTGTTTCTATGAACGAAGCGATAGCCTCACAAGCCTCACACGTTATGGGTGCAGATATTAGTTACCGTTGTATTTCAAACTTAAAGTTTGAAATTACGGTAAAATATTATCGCGATTGCCGGGGTATTGGATTTGGCAATCCCATACTAAATAATAAGAAGATTGTTATCTAAAGGATAGATTGAAAAGCGGTAAACTCATATTTATCTTATTCCTGTTGCTGTCAACAGGAGCGAGTGCATCCCATATTTTGGGTGGTGAGATTACCTATTTGCATATCAAAGACCTGAAATACAAAATTCAAACGGTCATCTACAGAGATTGTAATGGTTGCAAACTCATGGGTGCCGGCGGAGGTGAAAGTACTCAGGATTGTGGTAGTTTTGATCTTTTTATCGCCACTTCAGATAAATCCTCTTGTGGTAGAAAAAATATTGTCAAAATCAACCTGGAGAGAAAGAAAATCACCGAACTCTTGCCTGTTTGCAGTAGTTATCGGACCAAATGTCAATCCAACGCAAATCTACCCTTTGGGGTCGAAGCGCACTATTTTGAATCTGAAGTCGACTTTAATGACTACTCTACGTACAAAGGATGTGCTTTTGAGATTTTTACCAATATAAGTTGGAGGACCAAGGGTATATCAACCATCGATGACGATCAACCCTTTTACAATTATGCCTACATCAATCCATGGGTTGCTCATCATTCTCCGGAAATTGGCAGTGAAATCAGTCCCATTATTTATTGCAAGCAACCCTATTATTTCAGCCATGGAGTAAAGGATATAAATGGAGATTCGCTTTCCTATCATATGGTGTCGGCCAAATCAGACTACAATAAAGATGTTGCCTATAAATCCGGGTATAGTCCCTCAAATCCTTTGGATGTTTATTGTTCAGGATGCACACCGAATGAAAATGTATTTCCACCGGAAGCGTTTAACTTTAATACCTATACAGGAGATGTAGCCTTTACCCCGGTGAGTTGCGGACAAACGGCAGTCATGGTTTTGGAAATCAGAAAATGGGTGAAAATTTCCGGCGTAATGGAAATGATCAGTGCGGTCAGACGAGATTTACAATACATTGTCTTAAGTAGTACAGACAATAATCCTCCACAACCTTTGCAGAAATCTTCTGTGATAGAGATTTGTGCCGGAGAGGAGTTGAGTTTTGATATTTCTTTTGAAGACAAGCCGTACAAATATCCCGATGATACGTATGGACCAAAGGATTCACTTCAAATATTTTGGGACGAAGCCATACCTGGAGCCAAATTGAGCCGTCATACGTTTTCGGAGAATGGGCAGTTTAAAGCTACACTAAATTGGAAAACGGCGCTCAGCGACGTAAGGGACTTTCCTTATCAGTTTAGGGTTTATGCCAACGATGGAGCATGCCCATTGAATTCAATCTCTTCAAGAACCTTTGAAATAAGAGTAATAAAGCCTGCTGAAGTGAATTTGGAAGTGGATTCTCTCGAATGCGGTTATCGTGAAATTAAAGCCCAAAGTGATGATTTTCTGAAATTGAAAGATTGGTCGATTTATGATAAAAATGACCCTTCAAACCCAACTGAATTTTTAACGGAAAGCGCCCTGTTCAAGGCATCGAAAATCGGTAAGTATTTTGTGCAATATCAGGCCAAGGATGCGGCACAGTGCAATATTTTGAAAATAGATTCCTTTGAAATTACTACGAGTGATTTCAAAGGATTTGACTTGCATATTTTAGGTAGTCAAACAGTCTGTGAAAACAGCAAGATTGAGTTATCAGCCATGATCAATGGACAACACCAAATCAAGAAGAATTTTTGGACTCTGAATGGAGACGTGATTTCAAATAAAGATAGCCTTCTCATACCTAAGGCCTATCGAAATATGGCGGGCACCTGGATTTTACAAACTGAAGGAGTTTTGAATGGGAGATCTTGCACCGATAGTATTGAATTTGATTTGATTGTAAAAACCCCACCTCAACTAGACGGATCGACCTATGAAGAAGTCTGCTCCTTCGATGGAAATTTACAGTCCTTGTTTGGCGTTTCTCAGATTGGAGAATGGACCTCTGATTTTGAGGGGGTTCGAATTGCCGGCGTGATGGCTGATTTGAGTCAGGTTAACCGAGCAATCGACCAAGCCATCCCATTTAAATTGGCAGTGACAGATACGACCAATGGGTGCACCGCTTCGGATATTTATACACTTCAATTGAAATCTTTGCCGGAACTCGAAGTAGAAGATATTGCTTATTGTAAAAGCTCTGGGAACTTTTACATCGATAACATGGTTATTCGTCCCCTCTCTAGGCATTTGTTAAATTTGACATGGGTGCTTGATGAAGAAAAATTGAAGCCACAATTGGATCTGATCAATCAAAGATGGTATGTGCCTTTTGCCACCGTTGAGAACGGTACTTACAAAATAATATTTACCCAATTGGGTTTGAATGGTTGCAGATCAATTGATAGTGCTGAACTCACCGTTTTAGATGAATTGAAAATTTCGCTAAATAGAAGAGACAGCATTTGTGGTGGAACCACGCAGGATTTGAATCAATTAATGAATGTATTTCCATCCGGTGGTGGTTGGTACAGCGCGAATAACACACAGTATGTCAATAATAATCAACTGTTGCCCGAGGCTTGCGGCCCGCTTCTCTTGAGTTATACGTATGACCAATTTGGTTGCTACGACAAGATTAATATTTTGCTCTATGCAGAATGTCTCGAGCCGATTCAGTTTAACAATGCCTTTAGTCAAATTTGCAGCAATTATGGTCCGGTAAATCTGAATGCTTCTCCGGCAGGTGGGCTTTGGACAGGGACCGGAATTTCTGCCAATATTTTCAATCCAACCGGATTATCCGGTGATTATGTGTTGAATTATCAGGTGGAGGGGATGATTTGTAAAAATACGAAAGCCTTCAATATGGAGGTTTCATCACCGCCATTCTTGGATGTATCGCGAATCGCACCGATGATTTGTGAAGGAGAAAAGTGGGATTTGAACCCGGTATCAATTATGGCTGATAGCATTCGAATTACCGCTTCAGGATTATTGACCATGGCTGCTGATGAAAGAAGTTGGATTGAATACAAACCCTCTGAATCTGAAATCGCTTCAGGCAAGGCAGATATTTTTGTGAAGCTCTCCAATGCTGGACTTTGTGCACCGCTTGAACAAGTTATTTCAGCAAAAATCAGTCAAAAGCCTTTGGTGGTTTTTCCATCTGAAATGAAAGGATGCGCACCGGCAAAGTTGAGAATTTTGCCTGATTATATCGGCAAAAATGACCCGGCTACAGGTTGGAATTGGACCATACAAGATGAAGGCCAAACGAATTCATCTTCAGCTCAGTTTCCGTTATATACCTACACCATCCCCGGTAATTTTGATCTCAATTTACAACTGACCACGGCAGATCAGTGCACTTACGATTATGATTTTCCTAAACAAGTGTGGATAGATCCTTCTCCGATGGCAAATTTTGAGTCTGACCCCGGAAACTTCGCTTCACAATTGAATCCTACATTCCGATTTATTAACCGTTCAGCCGGTGGTACTGGAGCAACTTATTTATGGAATTTCGGAACAGGTCGCTCTAATCAATTTTCTACCCAAGAAAATCCGACCTTCACTTTCCCGAATGATACCGGTAAATACCTCGTTAGCTGCACTGTGACCAACATCTATGGTTGTAAAGATGAAGCCAGTCAATGGATTGAAATTGGTCCGGATATCAGGGTGTATATCCCAAATGCGTTCACCCCGGATGGAAAAGGACCGGAGCAAAATTCAAAATATAGAATTACTGCCTCCGACTTTAGCAGTTTTCATATGATCATCATCAACCGCTTGGGAGGCGTGGTTTTTCAAAGTGATGATATCTCAGAAGGTTGGGATGGTACTTCATTCGGTAAACCAAGTATGCCTGGAGTTTATGTATATGACATTCAATTGGTGAGTCGCACCGGTAAGAAATACAAGTATAACGGCACCTTAAACCTGATTCGGTAGTTCTGTGAATTTCAGGTCTACCGGTAAATGGATTTTTCAGGACATCCGTATTTGGATATTCAGTGTTTTTATTTTTCAACTAATCTTCATTACGCAGCCACCGCTCGAACCTGCCCATGCCTGGAGGCAAAGCCTTACCAACATGATGGCCAGAAATTTCGTTCAAGAAAACGCATCTTTCTTTTTGCCGGAAATAGACATTGCGGGAGAACATGAAGGAGTGATTGCTTCAGAATTGCCGGTACTTCAATATATCATGTCCATTTTTTATCGCTTGTTTGGCTTTTCACATTGGATCGGTCGCCTGATCAACCTGATTTTTTCGCTTGGCGGTGTTTTTTGTTTCAGTGAATCGTTGAAAATTGTCAGCCGCAACAAGCAACTTACTTTTTATACCGGACTGGTGTTGCTTTTTTCCTTGTGGTTTAGTTTCGCCAGAAAGAGCATGCCGGATACTTTCAGCGTTTCTATGGCCATGATGGCAGTGTATGGTCTCACTCTTTTCTTGTATAGAGATCGACCCTGGGGTTTATTGGTTTTTGGTCTGGCGGCGGCCCTCAGTATGCTTAGCAAGATCCCCGCCGCTTTGGTGCTTTCACCCGCAATTTTATTTCTATTTTCATCTAAAATAAGCGTTAATAAAAAGATTTGGATGACTGCGGTAGGTGCTTTGGCACTCTTGCCGGTGCTGTATTGGTATGGATATATGGTTCCACTTTTAGTAGCAAAATATAAATTCGAATTGTTTTTTCCTCGATCCTTAAAACAAGGTGTAGAAGAAATCTGGACTTTTCGAAAACAAGCGGTGGATAAACTCATTTTTAAAGGGTTTTCGTCGTATGTTCTATCCATCATGAGTTTTCTAGGATTGTGGATCGCTCTGTGGAAACGAACTAAAGTTGCGGCTGGTATATTCATCTGCGTGGTACCGGTTTTTGCTTTTTATGCGATTAAGACCGGTTTGGTATGGGCTACACACAGCTATTATATGGTTCCTTTGGTTCCTTTTATGGCCATTTCCATTGCATATTTAATGGTGAAATACCGATCAGCAAGTTGGCTGAAACTGTTTTTGTTTATAGGAATTGTAGAAAGTATCGCATTTCAATGGAACGATTATTTCATCCGGAATGAAAAAAAATATATGCTCCAACTTGAATCCGAATGCAATCAGTTTTCTGACCGAAACGCTAAGGTCATTTGCAATGGAACGCCCAATCCGCAACTGATGTATTTTATGAATCGAAGAGGGTGGAGTTTGGATGCTCCTGAATTAACTGACCATTCGCGAATCGATCAATTGATGTCTTATAAACCCGGCTGGCTCATTATTGACCGCCACAGACCAAATGCAGATCAGGTTTGGAATGCATGGAGAAACTACGGTACTCCGGTTTATACTTCCGAAAATATAATGGCGCTAAAACTCACAAGTGGAAATTAATACACCACTTGCACCGTTCCGTGATAAAAGAATATCTGATAGCTGTAGGTGGTTACTTTAGCTGAATAGAGATAGATACCGGGTTGAACGGGCGTTCCTTTGTAGGTGCCATCCCATTTTTGGTGTCCATTTTCTGATTTGAAAATCATTTCACCCCAGCGGTTGTAAATAACGAGTTCTGTATTGAGTAGACCAATCCCTTCTAACCCAAAATGATCATTCTTCCCATCTTGGTTCGGACTAAATGCATTGGGTATATAAGGCAGATATTTGAAGAATATAAACACTTCATTTCCTATGCTATCGCTGCATCCAAAGGCATTGCTCACTTTTTGGTGAATGATGTATCTTCCGCTGTCGGCAAACTCGTGTGAGAAATCTGAGGTGTTGTAAGCGCTGCCATCGGATATCTGATAGAAATAGTCGGTTGCGCCAATGGCCGTGCTCTTGACATCAATATTCGACTTGAAAATATCCAGGGGTTCACCGAAAATGGTAAATCCTGCTGCAGGGGTCGGATGCACAACAATATTCAGACTCGTATCAAAAAGACAATTTTCTTTAGTGGTGATTTCAAGTGTAATCGGGTATGTGCCGGCAGCAGTATAACTTTTCGACGGGATTCGAATATTTGAAACAGAGCCATCACCAAAATTCCATTTGTACCGACTAATGGAGGTAGAACCGGCATATGAATTTTCAGTTAAATTGACAGCGACATTTTCGCATACGTTGCTTACGTCAAACACTGCATAAATCTCAGGATAGGATACCACGGACTTAGAAGCGCTATCCGCGCATCCAAAAGCATTCACAGCAGTTAAGGTAACCCTTCTGTTTCCAGGGGTGGAATAAATATGAGTGAATGAATCAAGAACCGAGATATTCCCGTCTCCCAGATTCCAGAAATAACTATGGCTTTTAATGCTATCACTGCGCGTGAGGTTTGAAAATTTGATGCGCTCATTCAAACAAACGGAAGTATCTTTAAATGATACATTTGGCAAAGGATGCACATAGAACTGCGTATCTGTTTGATAGCTGCATCCTTCGTTGGTGATTGATTTTAATACTATGCGCTGATAACCTTTCGATGGGGTGTAAAGGGCATTGACCCCATTCTTGATCGTTGAATTTAGATCCCAGAAGATATTGGCTGCGGCAGTATTTCGGTAAATAGAGTTGTCTTCAAAGAAATAATTGTCGCCTTCACAATGTCCGGTAATTTTAATGCGTGGTATCACATCGGGAAGT
>JBIIVF010000013.1:0-29726 GCA_044339595.1 Bacteroidia bacterium | reverse complement strand
AACAACCACGATCACTCAGGGCTCTCAATCGCACTTCATACCAACCGGTATCCGCATATCGGTGTGTAATCCCTGCTGTGTTATACTTCATGCCATCACCGGTATTCCAGGTATATTGTGCAATGCTTCCTTTTGAAATAGTGCTCTGATTGTTGGGAATATAGTCTTCGTAATTGCATAAGGTATCCCCATTAAATTTGAGCAATGGTTTTGGATGAATGACCACCGTTCCGCGCACAGAATCCTTACAACCAAATTGGTTTGTGATCATCAATCTCACATCGAGACTGTCTGTCTTGGTTTGCAGATATAATAAGCTGCTGTCAGAAAAATTGTCGGTTTGATTGATCAGCCATTGAAATGAATCGGTACGCTGAAAATTCAGGGCAAAAATATTCAAGGTGTCGCCAAAACAGGCTTTTCCGGCATCAAATACCGCAGTCGGTTTAGCTTTAAATTCTATTAAACTATCTTTTATGATGGTACAACCGGTATCTGTTGTTCCTTTCAGACTAACCCTATATATGCCGGTATCAGGCCAAAGTAATTGTAAGGAGTTTCCGACATAACTAAACGTGTCCAGCTCCCATTCGAATTTTTTATAAGTGCCCAACGGAATTAAGGTATTCGCGGTAAACGATACTAAATTCTTAGCACAAGCCGGACTCATGTTGAAATCAATCTGACCAATCGGAAGCGTACGATAAGATTTTTCAATAGAATCGACACAATTGCGATGATTGATACTCACCACTTTTAGCTTGAAATTGAATGGATAATTCAGTGCAAACTCTCCATTGTTCACAGGTGCCCCGTTCAGGTAAAATTGACTATTTCCGGAGCCGGTTTTCATGTCAGTGAGGTCATTAAAATTGAGCAATGTATTTTCACACGGCAGATCTAAACTAAAAGCTGAAACTGGTTTTGGAGTAACTACCGCTTTAATCGAATCAACAATACGGCAGCCGGCACCGTCTTGAATGCGTACATAAAAATAAGATGACGAGTCAGGAAATATTCTGCTATAAGCATTGTTCGGATTCAATAAGTTGGAAGATCCATACCAGAAATATTTTAACGTACCGGTGCCTCCTTTTGCGATATTTCCAATCAAAACAGTATCTTTTTTACAAGAGAATACTGAATCATCGAGCCCATATTGAATGGCTGGTAATATCATCACTGACAGGGTGTCTGAAGAATTACAGGTGCCTCTGTTTGTTTGTAAACGCATCGAAACGACCACTGTATCAGTTAAGGAATTATTGTATTTAAAAATGGGACTAGAGGATGTATCGTTGTTCAAATAGGAAACGGGAGCCCATTTGTATTTGTAGCCGGCAAATCCGGAATGTCCTATATTGGCCGAGATCCCGGAACATAGGAGGGTATCTGCACCTGCATTCTTCAATTGAACTTTGTCCATTTCTAACCAAATCTGACTGCAGTCACAATTTAATGTATCTTCAATCAGGAGCAATTTGCACATATCCTCTGCACGCACCGTTGCATTAAAATCGAACGATTTCACCTCGCCGGATAACAAGCTATCATATACAGTCATGCCATAAATGGTGTCTGACCCGTCAAATTTGCGGTTGTTGTTTCTGTCGGCAATCAAAAATATCTTGGTTTGCCAATTGCTGATTTTAGCGCCGGAGTTTTTCAAAATCCCTGAAATGGTCGTTTTTTCATAGGAACCTATGAACATTTCAGATTGTGCGGAATTAACCGTGAAACTGATCCTCCCTTTAACCGTTTGTTTTTCGGTGTAATTACTGCCGGTAGATACATTGATGGTGCAAAAGGTGCTGTCTTTAATACACAATGCTTCTTGTTTCACCGCCACATGGGAGAGCAATCCGGTTATACCACAAACGGCAAATGGCTGCTTTGAAACTAGGTCAAATGCGAAAAGACTGGAGTCACCCGGTTTCATGCCTTTCTGAAAAGTCCATTCGGCGATTAAGCTTCCATTAAAATTAACGAGAATAGGAGTCCTATTCGGGGCTTTGAGTATCTCGGTGAAGGAGGCGGTATCAATTTGATATCCCTGCGGGACATAAAATCTGAATCGGTCTGCGGTATCGGTGGATTGTGGCCCAAGAAAGATAACCCTATACGATAGCCTTGTTTTTTCTGAACACGGTCTGAGTGTGTCCGTTAACAGCTTGATATCACTGTAATAGGGCTCCACTATATTCTTGATGAAAATCGGGTTACTGATAGAAATTCCGGCCTTAACCGGTGTTCCACATTTTATGCTGCCTTTTGGCAAAACCCGGATGAAGGAACCGGAGGAGAAATCACAATTTGTTTCTACAAACATGCGAATGACAATTGTTTTTCTTAAGCTATCGAGCACTCCTTTTAATCCGGTTTGTAATTCATTGATTTGACCGGCAAGATTGAAAAGCCAGTTATTGCCGGTTTGAAGCGTTGGATAATTGAGCTTTCTAAAGGAAGAATCGCGATGGATTTTGTATTCAAGTGCTGAATCTAAGATGATGACCCCTTCCGGCAAGTCGAGGTTCATTTGAAGATTATAGGCATTGGGCTCGTCGGTATTGGTGATGCTTATTTCGATCGGGATTTTACTGCATAAGTCAATTTTTCCGGTCACCCCTTTGATGGTGCTTTGCAACAACGTGGGTACAGGTTCGAGGTAAAGATAGGCTTTTTCGCGGATACATTCGTATTGAATGATGCTGTCAGGGTAGCCGGTGCAATCCCATCCGGCATTGATTTCAAGACTATCGAAATTACAAGAGTTGTAAACGGCCCTGACCAGGTACTCACTATAAGTATTGGCCTTTATTTGTCCGGCCTGATAGAGCCCCCCTTTCAGCAGCAATGGCAATCCGGTTTTTTGGTCTTTGATAGAAGTTATTGAGATTGTTTTAGACGGGATGGAGGATATCCAGGTAAAGGCAGCATCTGAGGCCGCTGCGCTATTGTTTATGCGAATAATCCATTCAATGGTATCTTTCGATGCAAGAATTTTATTGGTTACGGCGCTGAGCTTTAACACCGGTCGATTAAAAATCAATTGATCATCTTGAGCACCTGAGGGTATCGTGATGGGGGTATTGATTTTGAAACCTTTTTGATCAAATACCATATCATATTGAACTTTCTGACTTAAATTGGGCGTAACGCCACAACTGGATTTTACGGTAACGTTCAGTGTACCATGAAATCCATCATCTGAAGGAAAAAAACTTCCACCGGAGTCAGTATGAAATTTTCGCATTTCGAATACCAATGTATCGCTGTTGGGATTTTGTGGTTGTATCGAGGAGTAATAAGCTGTGTTGATGCCTAGAGTACCGGCGGTTCGATAATAATAAAGGTTCGCACTGACGTATGTATAACCTTTCGGTAAATACACCACACCCTTGGCAATCCTGGCCCAATTGCGGTATTCATATCTAAATAGATTTCCCCCTGCATAATTTCCGCAACATGGTCCTAAACTTAGATAGTAACTTTGGGAAAGGGTCAGATTACTGCATCCCGATAAAGTATAATTGCCCTGTCCATAATTGGTGAAATAATAACCGGCGATGACAAAATTGCCGTTAAACGTATCACATTGTCTTTTTTGGGTTCCGGTAGGATTTTGAATCGTGCTGATGTAAAATTCATTATCGAATTTGCTCTCGAGCATGGCGCCACCTGTGTTGGTCGAAACCAGATATTTTACTTTTAAACAAACTGAATCACCGCTGGCCAAGCGATAACCGGAAGCGCCTGCACAACCTTTGGTTCCAATGATGGTTCTACTAAAGTCGAAATTAAAGGTGCCGTAATTTCCTGCAATTGTGGAGGTATGTTTTACGGAATCACATGAAAAACGCAAGGTTCGTGCTCTGTAAATTTCTATAGATGCACTGACAACGCTGAGATAATTGCCATATAAAACGTAGCTTTTGGCATAACCGTAATCCCAGAAAAAGGTGGCCCCACTTTGCGTGACAATCCCGGAAAAAGTAGAAAGCACGGTGTCGGAATACATGGCTATATAGGACTTAATCTTGCTTTTATCCAACACCCCTGAAGTATCAGGCAAACCATCGTTGTTGTTGTCGGGAAGCCCGAAGCTTGTGCGTTCAACCGTAAAGTTCTTAAAATTCATACCGCCACCACAGCTTACCGGACAGTGCACCCGGATACTGCCGTTGGTGCAAAAAATTGCCTGCTTGCAATTTTCTTTGCACAATGGGTTTGGGGTATAGTATAAATTGAGTTGATAAGGCACAGATCGACTTCCACTGATGGCGGAACAAGCTCCTTTTACTTTGATGCGCAACTCCGCCTGAGTAAGCGAAATAGAACTGTAGTTAAATTTTGCCCTAACGGTATCGCCATATTGGGTGATATTCGAGGGTTTCCAGAAAGTTCCGTTGGCGGCTTCAAAAAGAAAATCATCAACATTTAAAGAATGTTCAAGTCCTTTGGACGGAATAAAATCTATTTCAAATTTGCTGTTGCCATTGAGCCCCCAAAAACCGGCACTGCTGATGCTATAAATGAGTGTTTTTTCTTGTTTGTCGGCTATATCACTCGGCGTAAAACTTGAAGCGGCAAAGCTTTGACTTAGACCACCCCAAGCTTGTGTTTGAGTGATGGTAGTGGCATTCATACATTGATCATAATAGGTGCCCGCATACCTCCAACCACCCATATATTTTGTAGTATTACATTGAGAAATGCAACAGGTGTATACTTTCCAGCTGAGAATGAGGGTGTCACCCACTTGCACTTCTTGTAAATTCCAGGTAAAACCTCCCAAAGGATTGTTGCCCAAACAAGCCCAGGTGCCGTCTTTACGGTTATAGAGTTGGTTGCTGAGTGTAATCGCAGAGTCTTTCCCATTCTTGCCTTTCCGCACTCGTATGGAGCTGGAGTCGATTCTACTATACAGAAAATCATACCACGTGGTGTTTACGGCCTGAGAAATATCGATGACTGTATTTCTGGCTTTGTCATTTCCACGGTTAATGACCATCAAAGACATTGAAAAAGCGGAATCCGCGCCGAAACAACTGTGCCAGACGGTGGTCGGGGTGATGACTAAATTAGGGGCGACTGCCTTAATGATCACGTTGGCAATCTCAGATTTTATGGTGCAAGTTTTTCCTCCACAACCCCAGTTAACCCAGTAATTGGAGAGCAAATTACCACAAGCCCCAATTTCAATGGTGTCATAGATATAAAAAGATTCATTCGGATCAAGCCATCCGTCCTTATTTCCTGAATTGGCAAAATGTGCAGTGTCGAAAGTGTGAAAAGCACTGTCGCCTTTTATGATGGTCTTCCCCCCGGAGGTACCGAGTAATTTTAAACCGCTTCCATTTTTTTGTCCGAATGATACCATTTGCAACGGCCCATTTCCGAAATTTTTAATTTCAATGATTCGGGTGAATTTTTCTCCAATGATTCCCGTGTATGATTTGTTGCTGATGCTGTTGAAAACCAGGGAAGGTATTTTGCCGGTGTAGGAGGCACTGTTGGCGGCATCGGTGCCTCCTGTATAAATGGCTGTGATTCTGTTTATAAAGGAACCACCCGATCCCAAGGTGGTCAAAGCATTACAATCGGCCGTCACACGAACCCGAATGCTAATGGCTTGCGTAATGGCGAGATTGGATACAGAAAAAACCGGTTTTTGTAAATTGGATATATTTAATTCGGTAGCCCCACCAGACACAATACTGCCTGCTTCATAACGAATTCCGTTGGGCAATGAAAGTTCTGCTGTGATGCCCGAAATGGTTCCGATGGTAATGTTTCTCAATTCGAAACTAAAGGTATCGGATTTGCCGCAAACCTGAAGATTTCCCGGAACTCCTTGTGTAATTTTAACTTTATTGCTTTGACTATAAGTTATTCCAACTCCTGCGGTATAACAAACCATAGAAAGGATGAATAATCTAAAAAAACTTCTAAAAAAGTGTTTAGTCAATGAATTTATTCCCAATTGTTCGGAGCAAGGTAAGAAATTTTGATGACATATTAAAAATATTATGACAATTGTCATCAGATAAATGGAAGACTTTTGGCATGATCGCTTCAGGACGAATAAAGTCACTCCCTTGAATTCGGAATCCATCGCAAGGGTCGAGTCTTAAATTCATTTTTCTTAAAAAAAACACCCGTCCAACCATGGTTTGAAGGCTAAAAAAAATGTAGGTTTGAAGTGGAAATTAATTTAGCCGATGGAAAGAGATTTGGAGGAAGAGAAGAAAGAAATCGTTAAGCGATACAGGCAGTTACTAAAGGTTTCAAAATGGTCGAGGGAGAAGGGGGATGTCAAAATGATTCGAGATGCCTTCGATCTTTCGATGGAAGCCCATCGTGACATGCGGAGGAAATCCGGTGAACCGTACATCTATCACCCACTCGCTGTGGCACGAATTGCGGCTGAAGAAATCGGTTTGGGCACCACCTCAATCGTTTGCGCTCTTTTGCACGATGTGGTCGAAGATAGTCATGTCGAATTACCTGACATCGAAAGACAATTCGGTCCTAAAGTGGCCCGAATCATTGATGGATTAACCAAAATATCCGGCGTATTTGATCATGAAACCACCTCTCCTCAAGCCGAGAATTTTAGAAAAATGCTGCTCACGCTGAGCGAAGATGTGCGGGTGATTCTGATTAAACTGTGCGACCGTCTGCACAATATGCGAACGCTCGATCATATGTCGGCCAAAGGTCAACTTAAAATTGCCTCTGAAACACAATACCTCTACGCTCCGCTGGCCCATCGCTTAGGTTTGTATGCCATCAAAACAGAATTGGAGGACCTGTCGCTCAAATACACCGACCCGGCTGAGTACAATTTTATCAAACAAAAGCTTGCCAGTACCAAGGAGCAGCGCAATCGATACATCCGAAAGTTTATCGCCCCATTAAAAACTGAACTCGATAAATTATCCCTAAATTTCGATGTCAAAGGAAGACCGAAGTCGATTTTTTCGATCTTGAATAAAATTAAAACGCAACATGTACCTTTTGAAGAAGTGTACGATTTATTTGCGATTCGCATTACCATCGACAGCGTACCGGAAAGAGAAAAAATTGATTGCTGGAACGTATATTCCATTGTAACCAATATTTACTATCCCAATCCGGATCGATTGCGCGATTGGGTGTCTACGCCCAAAAGCAATGGTTATGAATCACTCCACACCACCGTAATGGGTCCCATGGGCAAATGGGTGGAGGTACAGATAAGGACACGCAGAATGGATGATATTGCCGAGAAAGGTTATGCGGCACACTGGAAATACAAGGAATCAACCGCTGAAGCGAACAACCTGGATTTATGGTTGATGAAAATCCGAGAAGTCATTGAAAACCCACAGGAAAACGCTTTAGATTTTCTCGATGATTTTAAATTGAGTCTTTATTCTGAAGAGGTGTTCGTTTTTACTCCCAAGGGTGAACTCAGAAAATTGCCGCTTAAATCTACCATCCTTGATTTTGCGTTCGATATACATTCTGAAGTGGGAGCATCTTGCATCGGCGCTAAGGTCAATAACAAATTAGTGCCCATTAGCCATGTGCTTCAAAACGGCGATCAGGTTGAAATTATCACCAGCAGCAAACAAAAACCGAATCGCGGTTGGCTCGATTTTGTCATCACAGCCAAAGCCAAAGGCAAAATTAAACAGCTGCTGAAGGAAGAAAAAAGACTTAAAGCAGAAGAAGGGAGAGAAATCCTTTCCAGAAAGTTTAGGAATTCCAAGATCGAAATGTCAAAGGAAAATCTACGTAATCTGTGCACAGTGCTCAAAATTCCGAGTGAATCAGATTTGTTCTATCTACTGGCTTCCGGCGGTCTGAACAAAGAGACTTTGCAGTTGAAGGAATTACTGGGCTCTTACAAAGGACCAAAAGAACACCTAAAAGGCAAAGGGGAAAAGAAATCGACCAAGCCGAAAGAAGATGCCATTGTTTTAGGTGAAACGGATACCCAACTCGATTATTCATTTGCCAAATGTTGTTCTCCCATACCCGGCGATGAAGTGGTTGGGTTCATTACCATTGGTGATGGTATCAAAATTCACAGAACCAATTGCAAAAATGCTCAAAGCCTCATGAGCAACTATGGGTATAGAATCATCAAGGCTAGATGGGCCAGTCAGCCGATTATAGACGATTATCCGTTTGAAGCCGGTATTGAGATTTCGGGAATTGATTCGATTGGTTTGGTGAGTGGAATCACAGACATCGTATCAAAGCAGTTGAACCTGAATATGAAATCCATCTCTTTTTCATCCCTCAATGGAACATTTACCGGACATATGGTACTTTTTATCACCAGCACCGTACATTTGGAAGCTTTGATGGATAAAATTAAAGAAATCGATAAATTTATCAACGTCAGAAGGGTAGATGTTCCACATGACGAAAGCTTTTTGAAAGAATAAGTACCTTTGCACAAAGATAAAAAAATGACAGCGCAGGAAACCCTGAAGTTGCGTGAAGAGGTGAAACAGGTATTTACCCGGTATCTCGAAAAAAAAGGTCAGCGAAAAACGCCGGAGAGATATGCTATACTCGATGAAATTTATAGTAAGAAGTCACATTTTGATGTTGATACCCTCTATATCCAAATGAAAAATCGAAACTATCAGGTAAGTCGCGCTACAGTTTACAATACCCTTGATTTATTATTGGATTGCGGATTGGTGGTTAAGCATCAATTCGGACAAAATATGTCTCAATTTGAACAATCTTTCGGATTTCGTCAGCATGATCACATGATTTGCACCGTTTGCGGAAAAGTGACCGAGTTTTGTGATCCCCGTTTGCAGCAAACCCGCGAATTAATTGGCGGAATGCTCAACATGGAAATCACGCACCATTCCATGAATATGTATGGCCGACCGAAAGTAGATGACAACGGACTTTGCATGAATTGCCACAATCAAGTGGCCGAAGAATAATAACCCATAGATAGAATTTTAGATGATTGATGTAATATTAGGATTGCAATGGGGAGATGAAGGAAAGGGCAAAATAGCTGATTTCTTGACCCCTTCCTACGATGTTGTGGCACGTTTTCAGGGTGGGCCGAATGCAGGACATTCACTTGAAATGAATGGAAAGAAGCATGTGCTCAATACCATTCCGAGCGGGATTTTTCATGAAAAATGTATCAACCTGATTGGCAATGGCGTGGTGATTGATCCTGTTAGACTGAAAGAAGAAATCAGCCGTACAGAAGCGGCCGGAGCTCCGGTTCGTCAGAATTTGTATATTTCTAAAAAGGCTCACATTATTTTACCTTGCCATAAATTGCTCGATGCCGCCTCAGAATGGTCGAAAGGGGATAAAAAAATCGGTTCTACCTTAAGGGGAATCGGTCCAACGTATAAGGATAAATTTGGTCGTTCGGGATTAAGAGCCGGCGATATTTTCCTCGAAGGATTTGAACAAAAGTATCAGGAAACGCATGAACGCTCCATGAAATTGGTGGAGTTTATCGGCTTCGATGATTTTGATTTGCAAAGCCTGGAAACAGAGTTTTTTGAAAGTGTTGAATACCTCAGAGGATTCAACTTTGTGAATAGCGAATATTTTATCAATGAACATATCACCAACGGTAAAAAAATATTGGCAGAAGGTGCTCAAGGCAGCATGTTGGATGTAGATTTTGGCTCATATCCGTATGTGACTTCCTCTAATACCATCACAGGTGGCGTATGTGTAGGCTTGGGTGTTGCTCCATCCCATATCAGAAATGTAAAAGGAATTTTCAAAGCCTATTGCACCCGTGTCGGGGGTGGACCTTTTCCAACGGAATTGGATAATGCCACCGGACAATTGCTTCGCGATAAAGGCCATGAATATGGTGCTACTACCGGTCGCCCGAGAAGAACCGGTTGGATCGACCTGGTGGCTTTAAAATATGCAATCATGCTCAACGGAGTCAATGAGTTGGTGATGATGAAAAGTGATATTCTCAGCGGATTTGATACCATCAAAGCAGCAGAGTCTTACAAAATTGGAGGACAAGTGAGTGCGGAAGTTCCTTTTGAAGTATGTGAAACTGAGGTAGAACCCGTTTACCGCGAAATTGTAGGGTGGAACGAAGATCTATCGGTCATACAAGAGTACCAACAGCTTCCCGACGCTTTTAAAAACTACCATGATTATCTGGAAACGTTCCTAAAAACACCCATTCCTTTGGTTTCTGTGGGTCCTGACAGGGTGCAAACCATTGTAAAGCGATAAAAAAAACATGCATTCTTCGCGGGAACTCATTGTGTATATTGCCATGAGCCTCGACGGATATATCGCCGGAGAGTACGATGACCTTTCTTTTTTAAATGCTGTAGCTGCAGAAGGAGAAGACTATGGATATCAGGCCTTTGTGGATACGGTTGACACCGTGGTGATGGGCCGTAAAACCTATGAAGTGGTCAAAAAAATTACCGATGAATTTCCACATCAAGGGCGACGTGTATATGTGATCACTCAACATCAGGATTTTGAAGATGAGCAGGTTACTTTTATTTCAGAAGCGTTGGCCCCATGGATGCAAAAGTTAAAAGATGAACCCGGTAAACATATTTTTTGCGATGGGGGAGCCTTTACGGTTCAGACCCTCTTGCAGGCTCAACTTATTGACCGCTTCATCATCTCGGTTATACCGGTTGTTTTGGGTAAAGGAACTTCACTTTTTGCTTCTTCAGACAAATCCAATCACCTGCAATTAGAAAAGAGTGAATCCTGGCCAAGCGGATTGGTGCAACTAAACTATCAGGTAATCTATCCGCAAGGTTGATTTTGTGGATGAATTCGGTCGGATTTGTTCAATACTCTTGTTTCTATTATGGGCGCTTTGGCTATTTTTGCCGCAAATCTAATTTAGCATGAACATACACGAATATCAGGCCAAGGAAATTCTCAAGTCATTTGGGGTAACCATTCAGGAAGGCGTAGTTGTCGACCAAAAATCGGATGCATTATCCGCAGCTGAAAAGCTGAGAAAAGCCACCGGTACTTCGTGGATCGTGGTGAAAGCGCAGATTCATGCCGGAGGAAGAGGCAAAGGCGGAGGGGTGAAACTGGCCAAAAATGATGCTGAGCTGCAAGAAAGAGTAGATCAAATTTTGGGAATGACCCTGGTTACGCCGCAAACCGGTGCCCAAGGTAAACTCGTTAGCAAGGTGTTGTTGGCCCAGGATGTATATTATCCCGGAGAAACCGAGCCGAAAGAATATTATATGAGTGTTTTGCTCGACCGGGCGCAGGGTAAAAATGTGATCATCTATACCACCGAAGGCGGAATGGACATCGAAGAAGTGGCAGAGGCGCATCCTGAAAAAATCAATAAGGAATGGATAGAACCTACCACCGGACTTCTACCATTTCAGGCAAGAAAAATTGCGTTTAATTTGGGTTTGGAAGGATCGGCGCACAAAGAGATGGTGAAATTTGTTCAGGCATTGTATCGCGCTTATGAAGCCACCGATGCATCTATGTTTGAAATCAATCCGGTGCTCAAAACTTCTGATAACCGTATTTTGGCAGTAGATGCTAAAGTAAACATTGACGACAATGCGCTCTACAGACATGCCGATATTGAAAACCTTCGCGATGAATCGGAAGAGGATCCAACCGAAGTAGAAGCCAAGAAATTTAACCTGAATTTCATCAAATTAGATGGCAATGTGGGTTGTATGGTAAACGGAGCCGGCTTGGCGATGGCAACCATGGACATCATTAAATTATCCGGAGGAGATCCAGCCAATTTCCTGGACGTTGGAGGCACCGCCAGTGCTGAAACGGTAGAAGCCGGATTTAGGATCATCCTGAAAGACCCATCCGTAAAGGCCATTCTGATTAATATCTTCGGCGGGATTGTGCGCTGCGATCGCGTGGCACAAGGCGTTGTGGATGCTTATAAAAACTTAGGAGAAGTGAACGTGCCGATCATTGTTCGTTTGCAAGGAACCAATGCCGAGGCGGCCAAAGAAATCATCGACAACAGCGGTCTTAAAGTTCAATCTGCTATCTTGTTACAAGAAGCCGCTGATTTGGTGAAGGAGGTTTTGGCTTAAGTAAACGCCATTGAATGGATGCTATACGATAGCATCCCTTTTGAGAAAAGATTTCCTGTCTCTCCCATCTAATCCTCTATTTCAACCTCTTCTGCAGCAGCCTCAACCGCAGGAGCATCCCCATTGATCTCACTGTGACGGATCTTGCCACCATGCATGCCGGCAATGAACATCAAAATGACCACCACCAAATTTACCGGAATGATGAACGCATTGAGCCGTTTGGAAACATTTTCGTTCTTACGCAAAAACAGTCCTACCAGAGAAAGCAATCCCAGGGCAATAATGCCGCCAAAGGCTTGTTTGGCATGTTCCTCATGTTCTTCAATTTCCTCATGATCAAAACCTGCAGCGTGCTCAACTTTTTCTTCCGTTGGCTCACCTGTTAGGAAAACAGGAATGGTAATCAAGGTGAGCAATACATATCCTACCTTACAGGCAAGAATGATTTCCTGCTTCTTGAAAAAGTAGGCATAAACAAAGAGCAAAAACAACAACAACGCTCCCACAATAGGAAAATGCGTTAAACGGAGATGCACTAAAACCGGATTCATAAGTTGATTATTTTGTTCGAAGTTATATAAAGTTTTGATCAACTCTATACGATTCAGAAAAACAAAATTATAATGCTAGAAGCTATAACGCTGATTCGTCTTGAGTGATTTGTGATTTCATAAAACGGTTATAATCAATATGAAATGTTGTTTTGACTAGCTTTATTGATTAATAACTGATTATTCGTTTTTATGCCTAAAGGTTATAACCCCTCGTTTCCGAAGTAAACTTGACAATAGGATATCTTTTAAGTCCCTGAAATTCTATCGCTTAATTTGGGTTAAGTTTGCGCTGAAATTTAGTCCTATGTTAATCGAATTGCATCCGGACAATCCGGATAATCGTCAAATTCGCCTTTTGGCAGAAATGCTCCGGCATGGAGAAGTTATCATCATTCCTACGGATAGTGTTTATGCCTTGGTTTGTGATATCCAAAGCAATTCAGCCATTGAAAGGATTTGCAAAATTCTCGGTAAAAAGCCTCAAAAAGCCAATTTGAGTATTCTCTGTCGCGATTTGAGCAACATTTCTGAATACTGTCTGCAAATCCCAAATCCGGTTTTCAAACTGATGAAACAGGTGTTGCCGGGGCCTTATACTTTCATCCTGAATGCGAACACTCACGTACCCAAGATTTTTAAATCCAACAAAAAAACGGTCGGAATTCGTGTACCGGATAATCGCATTGTAGAATCGTTATTGGCTGAATTGGGTCGACCTTTAGTATCCTCTTCCATTCACTCAGAAGATGAAATTCGTCAATATCTAACGGATCCCGAAGAAATACATGCCGTATTTGAACATCAGGTAAGTGCAGTGGTGGAAGGCGGTGCCGGTCAGAATATCGGTTCAACCGTATTGGATTGCACCGGTAAGGATGTTGAAATTATTCGGGAAGGATTGGGAATGGATAAGCTCAATTGATCTGCAAAGGATTCTTTTTTGAATCCCATTTAGGTGTATTTATTCAGATTTCTTTTTCCTCATTAGATTCAAGGCATCCTGAAGAAATTTTACGAATTCTTCTTTGCTGCTCACCATCTTCTTGATTTCGAGCCATTTAGAAGTAGATTCCACAGAAGGTGTCGGTTCAATGATATCTGCAGGGATGAATTCTTTGGGTTGATCTTCTTCAGCAGGCTCTGGTTCCGGTAATAGACCTTTGCTTCTAAGCAAATCATCCGTCATCCGCATCCATTCTTCTGCTTTGCTTTGATTACCGCGTTTTTGTTCCGTAACGGCCAGGTTATTTAAAGTAATTTCATTTTCAGGATCGAGTTTGATGGAAAGTTCGTAGTGATACACTGCTTCACTGATGCGTCCGACTTTATCAAGCACAAATGCTTTTGCAGCATGAAAATAGGCATTGTCGGGTTGCAAAGAGATGGCCTTATCGAAATCTTCCATGGCGTGCTTAAAACGCAAATTGAATTTACAAACGCCTCTTTCCAGATAGACATATGCATCTTCCGGATTCAATGCCGATAAGACATTCCAGTGCTGCATGGCCTCTTCAAATTTGCCGGTTTTTTGCAATGAATAGGCTTGCAGCAGACGCAAATCGGCAGGAAGATTGGTACTTTGAGGGAAATGATTTTCGTTGTATCGGATGATTTCTTCAAATCGTCCTTCTTCAAACCAAATCTTTGCTTTTGTAATATCCATGACCTTTAAACAATGGGATATAAAATTGGTTCAATGGTTAGGGAATCCATTTGTCTTTGCCGAAATCAGGTTTCCTTTTTTGCAGAAAGGCATCCCGCCCCTCCTTGGCTTCATCGGTCATATAGGCCAGGCGCGTGGCTTCGCCTGCAAATACTTGTTGCCCGACCATTCCGTCATCGGTCAGGTTCATCGCAAACTTCAACATTTTAATGGAGGTAGGCGATTTGGCCAGAATTTCCTGTGCCCATTGGAACGCAGTATCTTCTAGTTCATCATGGGGAATGACCGCATTGACCATGCCCATATC
Organism: Bacteroidia bacterium; assembly: GCA_044339595.1. Taxonomy (GTDB): domain Bacteria; phylum Bacteroidota; class Bacteroidia; order NS11-12g; family UBA9320; genus CAZTGZ01. Next base: position 15,116 of record JBIIVF010000013.1, on the reverse strand, counting down.
ATAAGCCTCTTGAGCCGAGTAGTTTCTTCCCAAAAAGAAGATTTCCCGTGCCTTTTTTTGTCCCACCATTTTGGCCAGATAGGCAGAGCCATACCCACCGTCAAAACTTGTCACATCGGCATCGGTTTGTTTAAAAATGGCATGTTCTCGGCTGGCCAGGGTTAAATCACACACCACATGAAGGCTGTGACCACCACCCACTGCCCATCCCGGTACCACGGCAATCACTACTTTCGGCATAAATCGAATCAATCGCTGCACATCCAGAATATTGAGGCGATGGTAAGAATCTTCTCCGACGTAGCCCTGATGGCCGCGCACGGACTGATCGCCGCCGCTGCAAAATGAATACACCCCATCTTTCGGACTGGGCCCTTCGGCTGCTAGCAAAACAACCCCGATGGAAGTGTCTTCTTGCGCATCATGAAAAGCACGAAGCAATTCACTGGTCGTTTTAGGACGAAAGGCATTTCTGATTTCCGGCCGGTTAAAGGCAATTCGGGCAACCCCGTTGCATTTCTTATAAGTGATGTCGGTGTAATGTCCGACGGTTTCCCAAGCAATTGTGGTCATGTTATAGGTTTGAAGGGCAAAGTTAATGCGACATGCTTATTTGACCACTATGTTGTTGGAATTGTTGAATTTTCCACCACCCTTGAAGGGAGGCGAACCCTTCAAGGGTGTCGGTCCCTTGAAGGGTTCGCTATCACATTTCCCATCAATCTATCACCAACTCACCGATCATGTCTTCGGGTCTTACCCAAAGGTCAAAATCTTCGGCACTCAACAATCCGAGCGATAGTGCAGCTTCTTTGAGGGTGGTATTTTCGTTGTATGCTTTTTTTGCAATTTTTGCCGCATTGTCATAACCAATGTGAGTATTTAACGAGGTTACCAGCATCAGCGAATTGTTCAACTTGTTGGTAATTTCAGCGTAATTGGCTTCAATGCCCACTGCACAGTGGTCGTTGAAAGATAAACAAGCTTGTCCAAGCAATTTTGCAGATCTAAGTAAGTTGCTGGCTATCAGTGGCTTGTAAACATTTAATTCAAAATGTCCGTTGCTACCTCCAATCGAAACGGCTACATCATTGCCCATCACTTGCGCACAAACCATTGTGAGGGCTTCGCTTTGGGTTGGATTCACCTTTCCGGGCATGATGGAAGATCCGGGTTCGTTGGCCGGAATGATAATCTCGCCAATTCCACTGCGTGGACCTGAGCTCAACATACGGATATCATTGCCAATTTTCATGCAGGCTACGGCTGCTCTTTTGATGGCACCATGCAATTCCACCATAGCATCATGCGCTGCCAATGCTTCAAATTTATTGCGGGCTGACACAAACGGCATTTGCATTTCTTCTGCAATCTTTTTGGCTACCAAGGCTGAATATCCTTTCGGTGCATTTAATCCGGTGCCTACTGCTGTTCCACCTAAAGCAATTTCTGCTGCCGGAACCATCGCGCGGTCAACACATGCAATGCTGTTTTCGAGCTGCTGACGATATCCTGAAAACTCCTGTCCCAGGGTGAGAGGGGTAGCATCCATAAAGTGGGTTCTGCCTATTTTAACCACATCCTTAAATTCCCGTGCTTTTTTCTTGAAAGTATCGCTTAGCACCTGCAATCCGGGAATGGTGAAATCTACCACTTGCTTGTAAACAGCGATGCTCATGGCGGTGGGATAGGTATCGTTAGACGATTGTGATTTATTTACATCGTCGTTTGGATGCAGGACTTTCTTTTCGTCGGTGAGTTTGCCTCCCAACAATACGTGGGCACGGTTGGCAATTACTTCATTCACATTCATATTGCTTTGTGTGCCGCTGCCGGTTTGCCAAATCACCAATGGAAACTGATCATCGTGCTTACCTGCAATGATTTCATCGCATACTTTTCCGATAATTTCACATTTGTCTTTGCTTAAAACACCCAGTTCGAGGTTGGTAAGGGCTGCACACTTTTTAAGAACTGCAAAAGCCCTGATAATTTCTAAAGGCATTTTTTCATCTCCAATCTTGAAGTTTTCAAGCGATCTTTGGGTTTGTGCACCCCAGTATTTGTCGGCAGGAACCGGAATGCTGCCGATGCTGTCTTTTTCTAATCTAAATTCCATGATATTTTTTTCGCAAATCTAAGAGAAAATTGCCATTTCGGGATTGAATGTTCATCGATTCGCAGCTTTTACTGCTGAAAGAAATGGACAATATTTGGTTAGAAGTTAAAATTAAAAGTGTGGATTACAGAGCCCGGCTGCAATTTTTTTTTTAATATTGAAAAACTAAATGTAGAAATCATGAAAGTTATATTATTCACGTTCTTAATATTTCTGTCTGTGAGTCTCAATGCCCAATCTCCGGCCGAAATAAAAATCTTGAAGCAAGAACTTAAGAATTATAAAAAGTCTCCGGAATCCTACAAAGTGATGAAAGACAAAATTGCGACCACTATCACAGAGCAAGACACCACTATTGAAGATTTTACCAATCAATTGGATGACTTGAGATCAGAGAACAAAAGATTGAATGATTCGATAAGTTGGTTATATGCTGAAATTGAAACCCTTATCAAGTTAGAACAAAGTCGCGGGCAACTGCCAGCCGGCACTGTTTATCAAGTGCAGATAGGTTTTTTTGAAAAACTTGATTTGGAATCTTTTAACGGGTCCGATGTAATGGTGAAAGCTGAACAAACCGGATCATCAAAGCGTTATGTAATCGGTCATTTTTTTGATTTAAATGAGGCAAAGAATTTTAATCGCGATATGCAGAAACTGGGAATCAAGGGCTCATTTGTTTCTAAATATGTGGATGGAGCAAGGGATATGACCTTTGATGCTCAGAAAGCGAAATGAATTTTTTAGTGCACCGACCTTTTGGTATCTTGAAGAGGTTATAGGTGCAAAACGATTTTCTTAAAATGGGTTCCGTCAAGGTTTGTTAACTGAATCATATAGATCCCATTCGGTTGCTGTTGTAAATTGATTATTCCTTTTTGATGAACTTCCTCTAATTTGATAGTTCCGAACGAATTATAATTGGGAACCATTGTTTCTTCATCAGCAGAAGCGATAGAAAAGTTTTGAAATTTACCGTTGGTCAGATTTGGGTTTTCATTGCCTAGACAACCCACAAAGCGGAATGCTAAAGCTCGGCAGGAGCTTGTATAGTCTGTTTAAAAAATTATATGATGCACACTTTTGATATAAAGAGGGTATACATAATTAAAATGGAACTTAAAATAGCCTCATTCAGCCGAAAAGAATGCGTCAATTATTTGTTTTTGATCACCGGCACGGTCGAACAAGGTTCTCCGAACATCAGGCTTTTTACAACGGGAGATAAAATTCGGGTGATTTCCATATAAGCGCCGGCAGGAACCGGAAGGTTTCCGCATCCTTTAATGACTACACGTGCATTTTGATAATCGGCAGGATTTACAGCAGCTAGGGCTTCGAGATAAAGAAAATTCTCAAGGGTTTCCAAATCTCCGAAAACTACCTTCTTTGCCAATCCCTGCAGTTTAGATGCCACCAACATATAAGCCCAGGTCGGGATGACGGCATCCGTGCTACAATAAACGGCCACCAGTGAATCTTTATAAAGGTCCCAATTCTCGTTGGCGATATAATCTCGAAAATCCTTCTCTTTCAGAATTAATCCTCTAAAAAGTTGATCTTTTATGTCGATGACTTTTCTTTCGCCCTGAGCATAGAAGGATTCCAGATCAATGGTAATGAGCCCGCTTCCTGCAACGCGATTGATGATGGTAGATTCTGTCATGACTAATCTACTTTGCTTATTTTTAAGGTATTGGTTTTGGCTTTGGCAGAAATAGGCATACTGGCGGTGTGAACTACAAGGTCGTCGCGCTTTAGCAGTTTGCGCTCTTTCAAAAACAGCAACACATCTTTCATGCTTTCGTCGGTACTCATCATGCTGTCATAATAGAAAACGCGCACGTTCCAAACCAAACTCAAGGTGCGCATAATGTCCTTATTGGAGGTGAAGATAAAGACGTCGCATTTCGGTCTGAATGAAGCAATTTTGTAAGCAGTATAGCCGGTTTGGGTCATGCTCACAATGGCTTTAGCACCAATATGGTCGCTCATCCGAACTGCTGTAAAGCAAATTTCATCCGACAAAAAGGAGGGTGAGGAATGATTCGGTTTTTTGCCTTTATAATAAACGTCCCATTCAATTTCGGTAACGCCTAAAATTTTCTCCATGGCTTCCACCGTATTAATGGGATATTTTCCGACACTCGTTTCGGCACTGAGCATTACTGCATCTGCACCATCCATCACGGCATTGGCAACGTCATTGGTTTCTGCGCGGGTTGGGGTCGGATTTTCGATCATGCTTTCCATCATCTGAGTTGCAATGATGACCGGTTTGGAAGCAATAATGCATTTGTCTACGATTCGTTTCTGAATCATCGGCACTTTTTCCATGGGAAGTTCAACCCCTAAATCACCACGGGCAACCATGATGCCATCGGTTTCAGCAATAATGGCGTCAATATGTTTGATGGCTTGTGGCTTTTCAATTTTGGCGATGACTTTAGCCCGACTGCCTTTTTTATGAATGATATGTTTCAATTCCCGCACATCGTCCGGATGTCTCACAAAAGAAAGCCCAATCCAGTCAAGGTCCATTTCAAGTGCAAAATCCAGATCCAATAAATCTTTTTCAGTCAGCGAAGGTTGCGATACTTGGGTGTCAGGTAGATTGAAGCCTTTTTTTGATGACAGGTATCCGCCATGCACAACCTTGGCTAAAATATTATGTGAATCAAGGGTTTGAACTATTTTCAATTCAATTTTACCATCATCCAGCAATACCGCTTCTCCTTTTTTTACATCTTTGGGTAAGGCTTTATAGCTGATGTAGAGTTTTTTTGCGGTGCCAATGCACTTTTCAGTGGTGAGTATAAGTTCGTTTCCTTTTTCAAGTTCAATTTGATTGTTCTCAACTTCACCAATTCGGAGTTTCGGACCTTGCAAATCACCCAACAAACACACATAAGTACCCAGTTCTTCATTGATGCGATTCACTCTTTCTATCACTTTGCGATGATCATCGTGCGATCCATGGGAAAAATTAATGCGACAAACATCGACGCCTGCTTTAATAAGTTTTTTTAACATCTCATAGCTGGAGGTGGCAGGGCCGATGGTGGCAATAATTTTCGTTTTGTTGTATCTGATATTGGTTTTCATAAATTTAGCAAGTTGCGCGAAACCGGTTTTAACTGATCCGGTTTTATTTCAAAACAAAGTTGTCCGGCTTCCGGTTTATTCAGCAAAGAAAATATTTTTTTTGCCGGGATCGATTCATTGTAGATTACTTGAATGATATAGGGGATAATTTTAAGCTCGGGAATCAAATGAGCCCCATCACACTGATTTTTTAACAAGATATATTGAATCTCATGCATGTCATCAGCAAATACATATTGAATGAAATGATATGCCTTCTGATTTCTGCGGAGTATAAAGTCTTCAGTTCGTCTAAAATTTAAAGGGGTGTCTCTATTAATGGTCCAAACTAACTTTACGGCTTTCTCATGGGTAGATAGCGCAAAGAGAAACGAATTCTCTTCTGTATCGGGTAAAATATTTTGATATTTTGTGGCCATTGAAAAGTGCTTTGCAAAGTTAGTGTTTAGTGAGATGGATACCGAGATAGTGAAGGCCGATTTTCTCAAGGATGAGTCTTATTTGCAGTACATTTTTTTTTTCTTGTCTTTTTGAGGCAAAAAATTGTTCTTTGCACCTGTATTTTTAACTGTAAAAAAAATGTCAGAAATCGCATCAAAAGTAAAGGCAATAATTGTCGACAAACTCGGAGTAGAAGAATCAGAAGTAACTCCTGAGGCAAGTTTCACCAACGATCTGGGAGCAGACTCTTTAGACACCGTTGAATTGATCATGGAATTTGAAAAGGAATTCAATATTGCTATTCCGGATGAGCAGGCTGAGAAAATCACCACTGTAGGTGACGCTATCACCTATATCGAAGGGAATTCAAAATAATTCTAACCATGCAGCTGAAACGGGTAGTAGTAACAGGCCTTGGAGCGCTTACTCCGCTGGGAAATTCAGTCCGGGAATACTGGGATGGGCTCGCAGCAGGCAAGAGCGGGGCTGCTCCTATTACCCGTTTTGATGCAGAAAAATTTAAAACACGCTTTGCCTGTGAGGTAAAGGGGCTCAATCTCGAGGATTATCTCGATCGCAAAGAAGCTCGCAAAATGGATCCTTATACCCAATATGCCATGATTGTGGCAGAACAGGCTATTCAGGATTCAGGCCTGGATGTTGAAAAAATCGACACAGACCGTGCAGGAGTGATTTGGGGTTCGGGTATCGGTGGATTGAACACGTTTTTAAATGAAACCAGAAGTTTTGTGAACGGAGACGGCACGCCGCGAATTTCACCTTTTTTCATTCCTATGATGATTTCGGATATTGCCGGAGGAAGTATTTCCATTAAATATGGATTCCGCGGTCCGAACTTTACCACCGTTTCTGCTTGTGCTTCTTCCAACAACGCCATCATGGATGCCTTTAATTACATTCGTTTGGGCAAAGCCAATGTCATCATTTCCGGCGGAAGTGAAGCCAGTGTCAATGAAATGGCGGTAGGAGGTTTTAACAGCATGAAGGCGCTGAGTGAAAGAAATGACAGTCCTGAAACGGCTTCTCGTCCTTTCGATAAAGACCGTGACGGTTTTGTCTTAGGCGAAGGTGCCGGTGCACTGATTCTCGAAGAACTCGAACACGCCCTGGCCCGAGGTGCAAAAATTTATGCAGAAGTAGCCGGTGGCGGACTCACCGCCGATGCCTATCACATCACTGCTCCACATCCTGAAGGTTTGGGAGCCTATAATGTAATGAGATTTGCCTTAGAAGATGCCGGATTGGTTGCTTCAGATATCGACTATGTGAATGTTCATGGAACCTCTACACCGCTCGGTGATATCAGCGAATCAAAAGCCATCCAACGGGTATTTGGCGATCACGCCTACAATTTGAACATCAGTTCTACCAAAAGTATGACCGGTCACCTTTTGGGTGCTGCCGGAGCCATCGAAGCTTTGGCTTGTGTTATGGCCATTTCGGAGGGCATCATTCCTCCAACCATCAATCATTTTACCGATGATCCGGATTTTGATCCGAAACTCAATTTTACTTTCAACAAAGCTCAGCGCCGTGAAGTGAGGGCTGCTTTGAGCAATACTTTCGGTTTTGGCGGTCATAATGTATCGCTCATCCTCAAGAAATATTAAGTCCATCGCTTGAAGCGAAAAGGTTCAAATATTTTTTCCCTCGTTCAAAACAAGATTTCTGACAAAAAACATGCTGCCCGATTAAAGCATTTATTGGGGTTTAATCCATCATGGCGTCATGCCGGATTGTACAATCAAGCCTTCAGACACGCATCCGCAAGTGGAAAATCAAAAGACATTTCTGTAAACATCAGCAACGAACGCCTCGAATTCTTGGGCGATGCCATTCTCGATGCCGTGGTGGCTGATTTGCTCTTTAAAAAGTTTGCGCTTAAAGGAGAAGGATTTCTGACCGAAATGCGCAGCAAAATTGTGAGCCGTGATCAATTGAACAACCTGGCAGAAAGAATAGGATTGGTTGAATTTCTTGAAATTGATCGAAGTCTGGAAATGCAGTTCCATGTGCGTAAAGCCCTCGCCGGCAATGCGTTGGAATCTCTGATAGGTGCCATTTATCTCGATAAGGGTTATGATAAAACCCGCAAGTTCATCATGGCAAAACTCATTAAACCCTATCTTGACTTGGGCGAACTGGAAAATGTCAACGAAAACTTCAAGAGCATTCTTTATCAATACGTTCAACGGAAAAAATCGACCGTTGCTTTTGAACTAGCCGGTGAAAAGGGAAAAAGTCACCAAAAATCATTTTCTATCGCGGTCATCATTGATGGTGAAGAAGTAGCTCGGGCCACACAATTTACCAAAAAGAAGGCAGAACAAATGGCCGCACGCAAGGCCTGCGAAGTCTTGAAATTACTTCCTGAATAATGTCGGGATTTAAGTCCAATCATTTCATAGTCTTCTTTTGGATTGGTCTGCTCATTGCTTGTGATCATTCTACTTTTCGTTCGCACCAATCGGGTGATGTGGTGGATAGTTTGAATGGCGTTATGGTTTATTATAATGGCTCGGTATCGCATGTGGCAGGACGAAATATCTCAGAAGATGGTTACAATCTGGGGTTGAAATATCAATGTGTGGAGTTTGTAAAGCGCTATTATTATGAATACCTGAATCACAAAATGCCGGATTCCTACGGCCATGCAAAATCATTTTTCAACCCGGCGCTGTCAGATGGTGATTTCAATAAAGCCCGCGCCCTGCTTCAATTCGCTAACCCGAGCAAATTCGCACCAAAGGTCGATGATCTGATTGTTTTTGATGGCCATGCAGGAAATCCCTATGGTCATGTGGCCATCATTGCTTCTGTTCAGAAAAATTCCATTGAAATTATCCAGCAAAACCCGGGAAGTTTGGCTCGGTCAAGAGCAACTTATAAACTCAAATACCATCGTGGTTTATGGGAAATTAAAAATGAGCGGGTGCTGGGAAGGATGAGGAAAGAAGGGTGAATAGCAGTTTAGTTTTACCTATTACTTAATCACACAGCCTTAAAACTTGTTCTTCCACATCATGCTTTCTACCGGCTTGATGGTGCGTTTGCTGTACTTGGCGCCTACTTTTTTGTTGTAGTAATTGGTGATTTCACCTTCAGTATGAAAGTAGATAAGCTGTCCGATGGGCATGCCGCGATAAATTCTGACCGGTTGGGCGCAGGATATTTCTAGGGTCCATGTATTGCAGAAACCCACATCACCTTTACCTGCGGTGGCATGTATGTCGATGCCCAATCGACCGGTGCTGGATTTTCCTTCCAAAAAAGGAACATGCGCATGGGTTTCGGTATATTCTTCCGTTACCCCAAGATAGAGAACACCGGGCTGCAGCACAAATCCTTCCATGGGAATCTCAAAATGCTCCACTTTGTTGTGTTGACGGGCATCCAAAACGCGGTCTTTATAGGTGGCCAAGTATTTTCCTAAATGCACATCGTAAGAATTGGTTCCTAAACAATCCGGTCTGAAAGGTTCAATCAAAATGGTGCCTTTCTCAATCTCTTCTAATATGCGTTTATCACTTAAAATCATGGTCTTGTATTATCTCTATATGAAACACCATAGCGGTGCGGTCATCAGCGCACGAAATAAAGTGATTTGGGTCAATCCACAAAACTTTATTCACGCAGTTCGTATGACATTCATACCGGGCATGATCGACCACTTTCAGCAATTGGAACGGCTCTGTGTTCCAAATTTTGATGGTTTTGTCCATACTGCCACTCAGCATCAATCCGGTTTCAGGATGTATATCGAGGTGATGAATGCTGTATAAATGGGCCGGAATCATCTGCAAAGGAGTTCCGGAGTGGTCTCTTTGGATGATTTGAGCATCGCGACCGGCACTGTAAACCCTTTGATTTTTAAGATCCGCGCTGAGGGCAAATACAGATTGTTGGTGACCTTCAAAGGTGCCGGTGATGCCAATATTTGGATTTAAAGAATAGACCATCCAATCACTGCTTCCACACCAAAGGATTCCGTCTGTCATGACCATCAGCGTTCGGATGCTTTTTTTAGAAACCGAATGTCTGACCACCAAATTAAAATCAGCATCCCAAATGGCCACGGTACCATCCCCGGAAGCCGTTGCATACCCATCGATATAAGGAATGATATCGAAAATTCCGGCTACATGCGCCTGAATAGCGCGCACGTCTTCGAAGTCGTGGAGATTTCCCACATACAAAATCCCATTCGCAGAGCCGGCGATAATTTGTCCTTTAGGGTTGGTTCTGAGGCTGTAAACAGGTGCCGGCAATTTCATCACCAGGGTTCCGTCGCTTGTTTCAAATGGCGACCATTTAACCACCATGCCGTCTGCACTGCCTGTGAGCATTTCGCTTGTGCCGTGGGTGCAAAGTGCATAAATGCTGTCGCGGTGACCACTCAAATGTGCTACCTTTGAAACATTAATCTTCAAAATTTTGCCGTTTATAGAGGTCGAAAATAAGCAAAATCACAGGGTTGGACTCTGGAAAATCACAGAAACGGTTTCCGAACTGATGGAGTTGTTTCAGGATGCCCCGGTTTTAGGTTCCCTCCATAACTCCCGTAACCTGCAATCGTTGGCATCTCGATTAACCTTGATGCGTCTGATGGATCTTCCGTTGCTTGAATTTATCAAAACGGCCGAAGGAAAGCCTTTCATTGTTGGCCGAAATGAAGAGATTTCGCTGTCACATAGTGGTATTTTCGCTGCGGCCATTGTGTCAAAAAATGGATCCACCGGCATCGACATTGAACGCATGGATGAGCGGATATTCAAAATTGCGCATAAATTTGTTCGGGAAGAGGAACGGGATCAGATGAAAGAAAGGGATATGTTGGGACACTACCTCATCTGGAATGCCAAAGAGAGCCTTTTTAAGTATTACGGCGCCGGAGCGGTAGATTTTCGGAAACATTTGAAAATAGATTTGAGCACGAAATCAGCCGGATATATACTAGCCACCATTCAAAAGCCGGATTATCGCGCGGCCATGCGGATGAAATTCCTGATTTTGGAAGATGAATACTTGCTGACCTGGATTGATCATGAAACCCCTATAGAATTGTATGCCACAGCTACACAGTAAAATTATTTGGATTACCGGTGCCAGTTCAGGCATTGGCAAGGAACTCGCCATGCAATTGGCTTCACAGCGCAACCGACTCGTACTTTCTGCCAGAAATGTGGAAGCGTTGAAAGAAATTAGCCTTCAATGCGAATCAAAAGGCAGTGAAACGCTCGTTTTGCCGCTCGATTTGGAGAACAGCGCTGCTTTTGCCCCGGCAGTAGAGGAAGTAATCAAGAGATTTGGAGGCATCGATATACTCATCAACAACGGAGGCATCAGTCAACGTTCTCTTGCTGCCGAGACTCCGATAGAGATAGATCGTAAAATGATGGAAATCAATTATTTCGGGACGGTTGGTTTGACCAAGACAGTATTGCCTGTGATGCTCCGGCAAAAACGCGGACAAATTGCCGTCATCAGCAGTTTATCCGGTAAATTTGGCTGGGCACAACGATCTGCTTACGCAGCGGCCAAACATGCCCTTCAAGGATTTTTTGAAACGCTGCACATTGAAATGCAAAGCCATGGTATTGATGTTAATATTGTTTGTCCCGGGCGTGTAAATACACCGATATCATTGTCTGCCTTGACCAAAGATGGCACAGCACATGGCGTGAAAGATGCAGGCCAGGAAAAAGGCATACCGGTGGAAGTATGTGTGAGAAAAATCATTCAGGGATTGGAGGCTCATAAACCTGAAATTATCATAGCCCGTTCTGAACGTGTGGTATATTTAATTCATTCGATCAGCAAGAAATGGTTTTATTGGTTGGCTGCGAAGGTGAATCCCAATAACTGATTCAAATCCTTCTTGTATATTCGCAAACTATGTCTGTTATAATTTCCGGAATTCAACAGGTAGGCATTGGTATTCCCGATGTACATGCTGCCTGGACTTGGTATCGCAAGCATTTTGAAATAGATGTGCCCATATTTGAAGAAGCGGCTGAAGCCAATCTCATGCTTCCTTATACCGGCGGAAAGCCGCATGCCCGACATGCCATTTTGGCTTTGAGTATGCAAGGTGGTGGGGGCTTTGAGATATGGCAATATACAAGCCGCACTCCACAATTGCCTGATTTTGAAGTCAGTGCCGGTGATTTGGGCATATTTGTATGTAAAATCAAGTGTCACCAAGCAGATGCTGCGTATGCGCATTTGAAAAGTTTAGGGGCAGATTTGCCGGGTACGGTGATGACTTCTCCGGATGGAACGCGTCATTTTTTCGTAAAAGATCCCTATGGTAACTGGTTTAATGTAACCGAGAGTAAATCCTGGTTTTCAAAGAATAAAGCACAAACCGGAGGGGTAGGAGGGGTGATCATCGGTGTGTCTGACATGAATCGGGCCCTGAAGTTTTATGCAGAAATACTGGGATATCAAAAGGTTCTTTCTGATGAAACCGGGGTGTTTGAAGACTTTAAAGTCTTGCCCGGAGGAGATCGAAATTTCAGACGTGTTAAAATAACCACAAACGTTGAACCCAAAGGAGCATTCAGTGCCTTGCTGGGCTCCACAGAAATTGAGCTCATCCAACTGACAGAGAATCAGGGGCGTCGCATATTTGAAAATCGCTTTTGGGGCGATCGCGGGTTTATTCACCTTTGTTTTGATATCAACGGAATGGCAGAACTGAAGGCGAAATGCGAATCTGCCGGACATCCTTTTACCGTTGATAGCAGCAATTCTTTTGATATGGGCGAAGCTGCAGGTCATTTTTCATACATCGAAGATCCGGATGGAACCTTAATAGAATTCGTGGAAACCCATAAAATACCCATTCTTAAAAAAATTGGCTGGTATTTGGATCTGAGAAAGCGAAATCCTGAAAAACCATTGCCTGTTTGGATGCTCAAGGCATTGTCACTGAACCGAAAAAAAAATTAATTGTTTGTTGAGTATGAAATTAAAATGGTGGCATATTCCTGCCTTGACAGGAATGTTATTGGCTGTATTGTTGATCAGGCATTTTATGATCAATTCAGTCCCTGTTGAGGGTTTGGCAGAAAAACCGGGTCCGGATCCCGGCTATTATGAGCAATACCGCATCATGAAGCAAAATGAGGCCGGCGAAATTCCTATGGGATTGAGAAGCCTTTGGTATCAGCAAGATGTAAAAAATTATAAGAAATCAGGTAATCTCTTTGACGTGAAGGAATGGGGCCCCAATCATGTTGGCGGAAGAACCAGGGCTTTGCTGATTGATCACAGCGATAACAACCACATCGTAGCGGGAGGTATATCCGGGGGAATCTGGAATAGCTATGACCGCGGCATTAGCTGGAAACAGGCCGATGATCATGCCATTTCTTTGGCCGCATCTTGCATCACTCAAAATCCGTTTGATGCGGATGAACTGTATTTCGGAACGGGTGAAACTCAAGGAAATTCAGCCGGCATTTCGGGCGAAGGAGTTTTTAAATCAACCGATAATGGAAAAACATTTGAACAATTAAAATCGACGGTAAACTCTAATTTCAATCAGATTTGGGACATCAAACATTCACTGACCGATAGTCATACGGTCTATGTGGCCACCAATGCAACCGGGCTTTGGCGAAGCAAAGATGGCGGCGCCACCTTCACAAAGTTCTACAATACTACCGCACCGATTCATGAAATTGAAGTTTTTTCAGATTCAACCATCATCATCGCCATTGCCGGAACGGGATTATACAAAATCAATGAAAACAGCAGTGCTGCTATAAAACTAGGCGGAGGAATACCCACTTCCGGCTTTAATCGCATCACCGTGGCGTATTGTGAATCACAACCCAAAGAGATTTATGCGCAGTTTATGGGACCCGGATCCACTTCGCATTTAAGCAGTTTTCGTTCGAAAGATGGTGGCGTTAGCTGGACAGCCCTGTCATCACCGGGTACAACCATATCCTATTCATGGGCATGGTACTGCTTAGAATTGGCCGTACATCCGACTAACCCGGAATGGATTGCAAGCATCTCGGTATCACCCGGTTATTCTGTCGATGGGGGAAAAACATGGTTAGAATTAGATGCCACCCATGCCGATTATCATACCCTAAGATTTTTCAAAGGAGAAGAGAATTTTCTCATCGGCAATGATGGCGGTATTTATCAGTACAATGCCCTCACACCCGGATTCGGAGCCAAAAGCTTAAACAATGGATACAATGTGACCCAGTTTTATACCGGAGCCTTCGCATCGGCAGGCTTTCAGATTATAGGTGGCACACAAGACAACGGAACTTGGGTAGGATCGAATATGAACCCTCGATTTAATGAAGTATTAGGAGGAGATGGGGCGTATTGTGCCATTCATCCTCAAAAGAGCAATGTGATGTACGCATCCTGGCAAAACGGAAACCTGAGAAGGTCAACCAACAGCGGCAGTTCGTGGACAGATATTGACAATACCCTTCAGAGCAGTGGCGACGGATTTTGGTTCATCAATCCTTTTGAAGTAAATCCGGCAAACGGAGATCAGGTGTATTTCCCGACAAAAAAGAAAATCTGGAGATCACTCAATCAGGGAACAACATGGCAATCCATGACCAACAACATCGCCGGAAATATTTATGCCGTTGCGATGACACCCGAAGAATCACCTACGCTTTATTTTGGCGGACAGTCGAGCATGTTGTACCGCGTTAAAAGTGCCAAAGAGGCTGTGGCCGGTTCAGAATTTATGATGACCACTTTGTCGCCCACGAACGCCAGAGGCGGCTTTATTGGCAATATTGAGATCAATCCACTACAAAAAAGCACCATCTATCTCAGCATGAATAATATTTCTGCTAATCCTCGTCTTTGGAAAGTGTGGAATGCCGACACCGATCAACCCACCTGGTCAAACGTCAGTGGCAACTTGCCTTCGATGTTGCCGGTTAATTGGGTTGAAGTGGATGCAGTAGATACCAATTTCATAGCAGCTGCCACCGATTTTGGCCTTTATACAACCCGCGACGGAGGTACTACCTGGGTGAAAGAAATGACCATACCCAATGTGCAAATACCGATGATTAAATTACGTGATACAGATGGAGCACTCTTCGTGTATACCCACGGTCGTGGTGTTTGGCTGGCGAATACCCGCACCAAAAACAATCTGTCGGTGAAGTCTTCCAATAAGTCTGAAATGGTGGTATATCCAAATCCTGCAAAGAGCGGCGACATTATTCAAATAAAGACAGCGATGCCTTTTCAAGAAGTGATATTATACGATTTGCAGGGCAAAGAAATATGGAGGACTGAAGCCACCGTGTTTAAACTTTCTGAGGTATTGTCCGGACAATATGTGTTGAAAGTTTTTTTCAAAAATGGTCAAACAATTGCTTCTAAGCTTTTCATACAATAAGAATATTTTAATTTCAGTTTGGTATGG
>JBIIVF010000211.1:0-2992 GCA_044339595.1 Bacteroidia bacterium | reverse complement strand
AAAGCGATGGGCGAACGCCGACCGGACTTCTTTTACTTTTCTTAATATCGAATGACAACCGAACTAAGGTAACCCCAATAAATATAAGAAGTGGCTCCCATCGTGGCATTCGCTGACATGGCCGTAGCGGATAGAAAAGAGAAATGAAGCCTTGATTTTTTTTGATTACTTTTTTTGATCAAGCAAAAAAAGTGATTGGGGCTAACGTGAATATGTTCATCGCAGATACAATGTTTGGGCAAAGCCCTGAAAAGCGATTTTTTCTAATTAGCAATTAATACGCCGATGTAATAATGATCTATATTGTTGATATTTAAATAATTAGATTTAATCAGTAAAACTTGTATGTATTCAATTTAATCCAAAATACGCGATAGATTTTAGGGAACTAAATTGATAGCACGTTTGTAGGGTTTAACTGAAAAAGTAAAAAGGAGCCATGACTTTCAAGCCACCCTTAGGACTCAATTTTTTGTATTCCTTTGTATCGAAAAAATATGGACCTTGGTGTTGCTCGCATCACCATATGATAAAAGCTTGTTAAATTTACCCCCACTCTATGACCTCTTCAGAAGAAAAACAGGTTTTTACCCTGCTACAGGTTTGCAAAAGCATCGAAAAGTTGATCAATGGTCGATATCAACAGCGCTATTGGATCAAAGCCGAGATGAACAAACTGAATCACTATCAGCATTCAGGTCATTGTTACCCCGATTTGGTGCAAAAAGAAAATGGGAAAGTGATTGCCCAATTGCGCTCCACCTTGTGGTCGGGGAATTTTCAGCGCATCAACCAAAAGTTTCTGACCCTGCTCAATGAACCGCTCAAGGATGGTATTAAAATTTTGTTTTTGGCCCGGATAGAATTTGATGCCTTGCATGGATTAACCCTGAACATCGAAGACATCGATCCGTCATTCACTTTGGGGGATTTAGAAAAAGAAAAACAGGAAACCATCCTGAAATTAAAAAAAGAAGGGCTGTACGACCTCAATAGAAAATTACCCATTCCGGCATTGCCCCAACGCATCGCCATCATCTCGGTTGAATCAAGCAAAGGATATCTCGATTTTTTGCGCATCCTTGATGACAACAAATGGAAATATTCCTTTTTTCACATGTTGTTTCCTTCGCTATTGCAGGGCGACAAAGCCATTGAAGCCATCATCCGGCAACTCCATCGAATTCGCAAGGTGATGAGCCATTTTGATGTGGTGGCCATCATTAGAGGAGGTGGTGGAGAAGTCGGGCTCACCTGTTACAATGATTATCGATTAGCAGAACAAATTGCCACCTTCCCACTACCTGTGATTACCGGCATTGGTCACAGCACCAATCAGACAGTAGTAGAAATGATTGCCGGCATCAATGCCATTACGCCCACGGATATGGCCGATATCTTGATTCAAAAGTTCCATAATTTTTCAGTGCCGGTGGATCGTGCCAGAACGAAAATTTTAACCTTACCGATGCAGAAATTAGAAGATTGGAAAGGAAATTTTCTGTTTCAACGGCGTTATTTCGAATCTCAATCCATGCGGCGGATTGATGCACACAAAAACAATTTAAAACGCGTATCCCAGAGTCTGACCCAAGAATCGTTGACAAATTTGAGAAAATCAGACCACGAATTGATTCAATTTCGTCAGATGCTGACCAAAGACATGTCGTATCGGTTGAATACGGAGAAAATTGGTTTAGCTCAACAACAAATTGACTTGAAAAAAAACGTGAACAGAAGTTTCGAAATTGCCGTGGAACAAGTGAATACATTGGAAAAACAAATTCGCTTATTGCATCCTGATTCGGTGATGAAACGAGGATATTCTGTCACCCGTATCCGGGGAAAGCTCATCACCTCTGCCGGGCAAGTAAACATTGGAGATGAAATCGAAACCCAATTGGTGGACGGCATTTTAACAGGCATCATCCAAGATAAAAAAACAAATAAACCATCATGAAAAACGAAAAACCTTCTTATACCGAAGCCTTTGAAGAGCTTCAGGTCATTGTATCCGAGATTGAATCCGGAGAAATTTCAGTAGATGATTTATCCGAAAAAGTAAAACGCGCGGCGTTTTTGATCAAAGTCTGTCAAAACAAACTGCAAAACACCGAAGAAGACGTGCAGAAAATTTTGAAGGAACTGGAGGAGGAAGGTTGATAAAATAAAAAAAGGAAGCCTCACAAACATAGCGGTACAGTTCCTCTATCCATTTTAAACGATGCTTTTGAATCGAAAATAATTAATCAATTCCCTATGAGATTTCTTCTGATCATCTTTTTTCTTATGTCGTGCAATCCTTTTCACACGTCTGAGCAAAGGAAAGCCGACGCATTGTTGCAACTTAAGTCTAAAGAAGCCGTCATAAATTTCATCAATCAATATGCCCAATATCCCGAGACTTATCAGCCCATCAGTTTTGGCCATTTTGTACATCAACCAGGAAGGCCAACCAATGATGGGAATGAACGCTATTCATGGTTTCATGAATTTAATATCCGAAATCTGGCCGGTGATACTATTGCCATGAAAACTTACTTTTTCATAAACCAGAACTTCTTTGTTTGCGCGGTTTATGACGAACAATATCCAAATGGCAACTATGCTTATTCCTCCCTTAAATTATGGACTACGACGGTAGGTAGACCGTTGACGGAAGCAGAACTTAGAAAATTTAAGGAGCAGTTTAGGGTGTTCAACCATTAACCATCAAAACCTACACCGTAACAAAAGTCAATCACGCAATTTGGCAGAATTGTATTAAATTCATACTTTTGATATGTCTATAGGATATCCATGAATGCAACATTTCTGCGCAATAATCGCCATAAATAGCAGAATATTAAAACGTTAGTAACCATTCATGCATGTACAACGGACCAATAACAATAGACTATTTTTACTTAAATAATTAATATGGACTTATCAAATCTCCTGGAAAAACTTTATCCAAAACTTCTTTCACCAAAAACGAAAGAAAAGAGCGAAC
>JBIIVF010000079.1:0-11502 GCA_044339595.1 Bacteroidia bacterium | reverse complement strand
AAAGATAAAACGTGCATATATGCCTTGATTGTGGATCGTCATTTCGGCCGAGCCGTTGAATTACTTACGGATATCACTTTTAGATCTGTTTTTCCTGAAAAAGAACTGGTCAAGGAAAAGAAGGTAATATCAGACGAAATAGACATGTATCTCGATACCCCGGAAGAGCGCATTTTCGATGATTTTCAGGAGTTATTCTTTCCTAATCATCCGCTGGGTACCAATATCCTGGGTTCGAAGGAGTCGCTTGCCTCTTTCGATACGAACCATTTACTCGCATTTAGAAACCGAAACTACACTACCCACAATGCAGTGTTTTCTTTTGTAGGGAGTTTGTCGTTCAACAAGGTATTGAATGTATGCCGTAAGTATTTGGAGGCGTTGCCGCAAGGACATACGCCCGATGAAAGAAGTCCATTTACTCAATTTCAACCCTTCAACAAAACCTTCCGTCTACCTTTTCTGCAGACCCATGTACTTGCCGGTTGTAAAGCCTATGAAATGGCGCATCCGAAAAGACCTGCTTTGATGCTGATCAGCAATATGTTGGGAGGCCCCGGTCTGAATAGCTTGCTCAACCTGAGCTTACGAGAACGTCACGGATTTACCTATGGAGTTGAAACCAGCTATCAGACGTTTGCCGACACCGGTTTGTTTAATATTTACTGGAGTGTAGATCCTCAAAACCTCAAAAGATCGGTTTCTATTGTGAAACGAGAGCTCGAAAAGCTCAGGAATGCGCCCATCACTGAAACGCAATTGAAACGCTATAAAAGACAATTCACCGGACAGCTCATCATGGCTGAAGAAAGCAAAAGTGGCATGATGATGATGTTGGGCCGAAGTTTATTAGACCTGGGTAAAATAGACAGTCTTGAAGAAGTACTTCACAGCATTGAATCGGTAACCCCGCTCGACATTCAGCAAATTGCCAAAGAAATATTTGCTCCTGAAGGCATGAGTTGGCTGGTGTATGAACCGAAAGCGGAGGAAGGGTGAGTGGTTGAGAAGATTACTACTTCAAATGACTTTGAATCTCAGCCTTTAGTTTTGGGAGGCTATTAATCACAATAGACCAGATCAAGTCAATTTCACTATCCTTCTTGAAGGGGTCTTTCAGAACCGAGCCAAATACGAAAAGACTGTGTACTTTATGCTTTGCTCAAAAATCCCTTATTGTTCGGCGTAGTCTCTGACTACGTCGGGGTGTTTCATAGTTTTTAACTATGCTAGCAAGATTAGGAATGGAGATTAATTCAGAAAAAGGTTGATGGATCCGAGATTTAAAAGGAGTAGTGCACCATTCACAGAATGAATGACACTCCGACGTAGTCAGAGACTACGCCGAACGCAGGGTGCTGACAGCGCTGTAAAATTTTATTTGGATGGGAAATTGGTCTTTGATAAAAAATTTTCCAAACACCTCACTTCTGTAGATGGTCAAGATAAACTTTTATTAGGAACTACCCGAAGCTTGGATAAATTCTTCAAAGGTATGATCGATGATATCCGCGTTTATAACCGGGTACTGACCCCGGCTGAAATTGAAGCGATTTATTATGAATCGGTTTGCGTGAAACACATCAGTGTTACAGATACCCTAATCATCAGCATGAACATGACCGGTTCCAATCCGCTGACTTTCAAACATGACCTGAAGTTTTATCCCAATCCGGCAAAGGATAAACTTTTTATTGATTGTGGTGGTGATTACAATGCGTTAAAAGATCATACGATAAAAATCACAAATTCTGTTGGAAGCACTGTTTTTACGAACAAGATTAGCCAGCGGACATTTCAAATGGATATATCTTCCTGGTCAGGCAAAGGCCTTTATCTGATTTATATCCTGGATTCACAAAATACCATTGTGGATGTAAGAAACATTATTCTGCAATAAGGAGGATATTACCTGATCTTAAAGATTTCTTCAGAATAATTTGACATTTTAAAAATACTTTTGAGGCTGCAGAGACAGTTGAATATGTTTAGCGGCTTATGAAATATAAATTTTTAATGTTACTGACATGGGGAACCATGTTCACTCAGGCTCAAAATATCCCTGAAGTTACTTCAACCTTAAAGGAAGTGACCGTTTTTCTCAAAGGTGCCCAACTGACCAGAACTGCCAAAACCGATATTCCGGCCGGAACGAGCACTGTAAAATTGGTCGGCATGTCGCCATTTCTGGATCGTAAAACCTTGTTGGTAAAAGGGTTAGGTGATTTTACTATTTTGTCGGTGAATCATCAGCTCAATTATCTCAATGAGAAGAAACTGGAGGAAAAGTTTATCACCCTGAATGACACCATTGCCTCTTTAACCCGTACCCTGGAGGACATTCAAAATGAACTCGCCACCTTGATGGAAAAAGAATCATTTTTAAAATTAAATCAAACGGTAAAGGGCACCGAGCAATTGGATGCCGAAAAGCTCAAGGCGGTGCATCAATATTTTGGAGATCAGTTAAACTTGATCCGCATTGATAGAACCAAAAAGACACGGAGAATTAAAGAGATCAATGTTGTTTTGGCTGCTTTTCAGGCTCAATTGGCCCAGGAAAAAATTAGAAAGCAAGAGGCGGAAAGCGAAGTGTTGGTGGAGGTAAATGCCACCAAAGCCATAAAAGCAGAATTTGTGTTGAGTTACATGGTGGTGCATGCAGCCTGGTTTCCATCCTACGATATTCGTGTAAACAATGTTCAAGAACCCTTGAAATTGCTGTATAAGGCCAACATATCTCAAACCACGGGCGAAGATTGGAAAAATGTTGCGCTGACCATCTCAAATGCCAATCCGTATCTGAGTGGCACCATACCGGAACTCAATCCATGGTATCTGAATTTTGGGGTAGCTCAAACCTATTATAAAAAAGGGGGAGCGGTGACACAAAATTCAATGAACAGTTACATCAGCAACAACACAACCCACGTTTCAGGTCGTGTACAGGACGCCAGTAATCAACCCTTACCCTATGCTGTAGTCAGGGTTACAGGTACCTCTATCGGCACAGTAACCGATGCAGACGGTAATTTTACCCTGGCCATGCCCGAAGGGAGCAATCAATTGGAAGTTTCTTCTGTAGGCTACCAAACATGGGTCGGTGGAGCAAGTTCACAATTTCTCAATATTCGATTGTTAAATCAAGCTTCAAGCATGACAGAGGTGGTGGTGTCAAAATCAAATGCCACCAAAAATGCACCGGCTGCGTGGTCAACCAATGCCAACCAAATGTATTACGGCAGTGGCGAAACGTATAAAGTTGCGGCATTGCCGGTGGTTCACCGAATGGAAAATCAAGCCAATTTGCAGATTACTTTAGATCAGCCTTACACCATTGAAAGCAATGGCAAACAAAAAATGGTAGATATCAGTCAAGATGATATTCCGGCCTATTATGAGTACCGAGCCATTCCAAAATTGGAAAAGGCAGCCTTTTTGGTGGCCAGGGTAGATGATTGGGCGCGATTGAATTTGTTGGAAGGGGAGGCTAATTTATATTTTGAGAACACTTATGTAGGCAAGACGGTGCTGGATGTAAGATACCTGAGTGATACGCTGAATATTTCCCTCGGACGAGATAGAAATGTGGTGGTAAGCCGACAGAAAGTGAAATCATTCAGTACCCGCGAATTTATTGGGTCTGACCGCATCGAAAAACGTGGATTTGAGATCAAGGTTCGCAACAATAAAAAGGAAAGCCTGAATTTGGTGGTGTATGATCAGATTCCTGTTTCTACACAAAAGGATATGTTTGTCACTTTGAAAAACAAAGGGGAAGCTGAGTTCACAGAAGCCAATGGGGAGTTAAAGTGGATGCTCACTGTTTCACCGGGCGACACCAAAGACCTTAACTTTGGATATGAAGTGAAATATCCGAAAGGCAGGGAAGTCACTCTGGAGTGATTTGTAGGATCGAAGAATATTGATCCTTGTCTATTGTGAGGAGGAGCAATTGATAAATCTTTGATAACTTCTAACCCCAAATCGTCATGAGGTGGAGATAGTTTTAAGGTCTGATTGGGGTAAAACTATATTTTTTGGCTTATTTCGAAGCATGAAAAAAACGTTGTCCAAGTCACTGTGGTTGATTGCCATTACCTTTCTATTCAGCTTTACGTTAAAATCGGATAAACCGGCGTACCGGATGTTTAATGCCAAAGGCAAGAGTGCTACGTTTGATCAACTCGTGAAACTAGCCGGCAAGGCAGACATTGTTTTATTTGGCGAATTGCACAACAACCCCATTAACCATTGGTTGCAATTGGAGCTCACCGAAGCGCTCCATAAAACGAAAGGAAACAATTTGATTTTGGCAGCCGAGATGTTTGAAGCCGACAATCAGCAGGCCCTTTCAGATTATTTAGCGGGAAGAATCAGCGACTCCGCTTTCAAAGCTTCCTGTCGCTTATGGCCAAACTACAAAACGGATTATAAACCCATGGTAGAATTCGCCAAATCGAATCAATTGCATTTTGTTGCAGCCAATATTCCCCGTAAATATGCCTCGTTGGTGTACAAAAAAGGAACCGACGCTTTGGATACCCTGAGTGATTCAGAGAAAGCATGGATAGCGCCTTTGCCTTTCGATTACGACAGCACATTGGCTTGTTATGCCGATATCTTTAAGATGGCCGGTGGACATGGTGGACAAAATCTCCCCAAATCACAAGCCATTAAAGATGCTACCATGGCACATTTTATCCTGCGAAATTTTGAGCAAGGAAAAACGGTTTTGCATTTCAACGGAAGTTACCACAGTAATAATTTTCAAAGTATTTATTGGTACCTCAAAAAGCAGAATCCAACCCTGAAGATTGTTACCATCGCTTCTACTTCTCAAACCGATTTGAAAAAGATGAGCGCTGAGAACAAAGGATTGGCGGACTTTATTATCGTTACTCCTGAAAATATGACGTCAACGCACTAAAGGCGGTTTAGGTCTTTTTTGTTGAACACGGTTTTGATATACAATTTTTAATATGGGTTTTACGATCCAAATCGTGGCACCGAATAAGACAAACCCGGCCAAAGCAAACACTACAAAAAATGGGATCAGCAACTGCATGATTTCCCTGAAGGGCATCTCACTGTGCTGCGTTAAAATGCCTTTAATAAGCCCGGCGGCAATTAAGGTCACCCAAAATACAAGCAGGGATATATGAAATACCCGAATGGCTTTAATCGGTTCTGATTGTAGTCGATTTGGGCCTTCAAAGATATATGAGACGGTTGCCCTGACAGCAATAGTGAAGTCTTTTGCTTTCCAATACGGCGGCTGCTACCGGTTGTTCAAGGATAATGTCTTTGAGTTTTTTAGTTTTTAATTCCATAGGTAGTTTTTTAAAATGGTGAACTGAATCGATGATTATTTAAGAAAGTAGTATCTGTTAGGGTGAGCAGAAAGGCCTTTAAGTCTTCCTGCTCTTGAGCAGTGAGATGCCTTTTGCCGTCGCTATCGTTTTTGAGCATGAGTGGATCCAGGGTGGCAGACCTCCTAACACCCGAATTGTAATGATCAATTACCTCTTCAAGTTTTTCAAATCGGCCATCATGCATATAGGGTGCGGTAACTCCAATATTTCTCAAGGTGGGTGTCGACATCATCCCATTGTCATACGATTTGCCGGTTACTTCAAAACGCCCTCGGTTTCTGCCTTCAAATACGCTGTCGATACCGTTGTTGTGAAACATCATATCGCTGAAAAGTGGAGGAGCATGGCAATGAAAACAATCCCCTTTTTCAGAGAAGAACAATGCCTCACCGCGTTCTTCAGAAGCGGTAAAAGAAGCTTTTTTCGCCACCACCAGATCGTATTTCGATTGATAAGACATCAGGGTGGTAAGAAACTATGCCATTGCATAGGCGGCTCGATGGGAGTTGATTTCATCAGTGCCAAAAACTACTTTGAACCGTTCGCGGTACTCAGGTTTTGCGCGGATATGACTCAGATCTGTGGCAAAAAATTCTTCAACTTCAAAACGCATGGCATCTTCAAGAGTCCCTTTGAGTTTACCATTCCACAGATAGTGTCTTCTCCATGCGAGATTTACATGAGGCAAAACTCCGTCGTTGTTGTTCATGCTAAAGGAATTCTTTTGTACATGACAGCTGGCACAAGCCATAGACTGTTCAGGATGCAATGCTTTGTCGTAATACAACATCCTCCCCAATTCAAATCCTTCAACGGTCAAAGGGTTGTCAGGCGCCAGATTTGACGGCGGAAAACCGGGAGGGAGTTTGGCAGGATATGGGGTGAGCCCGGGAGTTAATGTATTTTCTTTTGGGTCTACTTTACAGGATGTAATGGAAGTCAGGACCAAAAGAACGGAGAAGAAAAATGTGAATATTTTAGAAAACCCATTATAGCCTAGCGGATCACGAAAAGACAAATAAGGCCATTTCCCGCCCACAGGCCCAATACTGCAATGATTCATATAAGTGTTTGGGTATCGTAATTACTTTTGAATTCTCAGGGGAAAGTCAGTAGACAATGACGGAACCAAGATTTAGGTAAGAAAGCGGAGAAACCTTTATTTTTATTCAAATTTAGTGTTGTTACCATTGTTACAGAAAGGTTCCAAGCGAATGCAGATATTTGTAAAAAAAAAAGATATGACGGGATTGATTAAACTATTCAAAATTCAGGGGTTATTGGCCGTATTGGCTTTGTTTTATGCTTGTGATTCGAATTCGCAGCAAAAGGGTTCATTTAAGAATATTCAGGCTGCGGAGGTTCAAAAACTGTTTACTGAGCAAAAGGCTGTGCTTATGGATATTCGCACGCCTGGTGAAGTGAACAATGGATACATTGATGGAACCGAAAAGTTCATCAATTTTAATGATGCCAAATTTGAAGCAGAACTCGACAAATTGGATAAAAACAAAACCTACATTGTATATTGTGCTTCCGGTGGCAGAAGTGCCCGTGCATCTAATTTGATGGTAGAGAAAGGATTTAAAAATGTTTACAACCTCCAGGGCGGCATTGGCGCATGGACCGGTAAGGTAAAAAGGCCGTAATGTAATAGAGATGGACAATTGTCCATCTCTATTACATTACATGATCGCATAAAAAAATGCCCTCACTTTCGTGGGGGCATTTTTTTTGTTGGTCCGGACGGGATTTGCCGCATAAACATGATTTGAATGATGATGAATATTTCGTATGCGGCATAAACTTCTCATCCCGCCTTATTTTTCCGCTTCGCTGCAAAATAAAAAAAGCCCTCACTTTCGTGAAGGCTTTTTCGTCCCTTGCGGTCCGGACGGGATTCGAACCCGCGACCCCATGCGTGACAGGCATGTATTCTAACCAGCTGAACTACCGAACCGTTTTCTGAATTTGCCGAGGCATTTTCTAAAAAGGTCTGCAAATATAAACAATTTTATTTTTCAAAGTCAAGTCGAAACAAAAACAACTTGTAATATTTTTAAAATCAGGGTCTTGGAGATCATGCTGCGTTTTCAATATCCTTTTTATATACCTTTGACCCCCATTTTGAGTGGATTACTATGACACTATTCGATTTTGAAAAGCCGATTGAAGAGCTGATGGAGCAGCTCGAGAAAGCAAAAGCCACCCATGAAAAGGGTAAGGTGGATATGTCTGATACGATAGATCAGCTGCAAAAGAAAATTGATTCAACCCGAAAAGATATCTACGCCAAGCTGAGCGGTTGGCAAAAAGTGCAAATCAGCCGACATCCTGATCGACCCTATACACTCGATTATATTGAAGGCATGACCACCAATTTCATCGAAATGCATGGCGATCGGAATGTAAAAGACGACAAAGCCATCGTGGGTGGATTTGCCATGTTAGACGGTCAACCCGTAATGATCATAGGTCATCAAAAAGGCCGCAATACCAAACAACGTCAATTTCGCAATTTCGGCATGCCCAATCCTGAAGGATACCGCAAAGCCCTGCGTCTCATGAAATTGGCCGAAAAATTTAATCGCCCGATCATTACATTTATAGATACGCCGGGCGCATCTCCCGGACTTGAAGCCGAAGAACGCGGACAAGGAGAGGCCATCGCCAGAAACCTTAGGGAAATGAGTGTGCTGAATGTGCCGGTCATTTGCATTGTGATTGGTGAAGGGGCGAGTGGAGGTGCGTTGGGGATTGGCGTGGGTGACCGCGTGGCCATGCTTGAATACACCTGGTATTCTGTGATTTCTCCTGAAAGTTGCTCATCCATCCTTTGGCGTAGTTGGGATTTTAAAGAAAAAGCGGCAGATGCGCTGAAACTGACGGCGGATGATATGCTCGGCAACAAACTCATCGATAAAATCATCAAAGAACCGTTGGGTGGAGCCCATAACGACCCGGATGCAATGTATAAAACATTAAAAGCCGAGCTGAAAAAGATGTTAAAAGAGTTGAAAGACATCCCTGCAGATCAACTCGTGGATGATCGCATCAATAAATTCAGCAACATGGGCGTTTACGTTGAAGACGGTCTTCAGACCAACTGATGGACCAGATAAGCTTTCGTATCCGGACCTAAATTAAAAAGCACATCTAAAATAGACAAATTCCCTTGAAAGGGGAATCTCTCACCAAAAACCTGATGGTAAGGTTCGAAGGTGTGCCCTTTTTCAAAGTCTGTATATTTCTTATGGGATAAGGGATTTAGTATATTGCCTGTTTGAATATCTATCTGTGTAAATTCAGAAATCTTTAGTAGGGTTTGCAGGTTTAATTGCCCCAATTGCGTTTCTCCCGACAGAATAATCGGAGCAATTTCAGGCATATAGTATTCGAAATAGGGACTTTTACCATATGCTGCGGTTAAACTTCTTTCATGAATGAGCGGCCATTTTTCAAGATATACCACTTCTGTATTTTCAAGGGTTTGTTCTTTTTCCTTCATGGCACATGGGACCGTTAAGGTTTGAATCTTATTGGGCCCCATAATAATGGTTCGGTTCAAATAGGTTTGTTTTTGAAAATGCTCACCCACCGAGCAAACAGCAGGTTGCTTTAGCAGCGTTGCCCAAAAGAGGGCAGGACCAAAATAAGGTGCCGGTAAAATGAGCCTATCCTCCATACTTGTAAACTTCCGTTTGGTCTGCGCAGTTGAGGAGCAATTCAGCCACCGTTTTGCCGAGAAGGGGGTGGATGATCTCAGGGGCAATTTCAGCGATGGGCTCAAGGACGAAGCGCCTTTCATGCATAAAAGGATGGGGTATTTTTAGGTTGTCGGCTTCATAAACCAAATCGTCGTAAAAGATGATGTCTATATCAATGATGCGCGGCCCCCAATAGACGGGTTTGGTTCTGCCCATGTTCTTTTCTATTTCCCAGATGTGTTCCATCACCCTCAACGGGCGTAGTTCAGTGGTCAACAAGATGGCTTGATTGAGGAAAGAACCCTGTTCCGTAAAACCCCAGGGGGCGGTTTCGTAGATACTGCTCTCCTGAACGATATCACCCACCGCTGCCATCAACTCGAGGGAAGCCCTTTCGAGGTTTTCGAGGCGATTGCCCACGTTGGTGCCCAGCAGCAGAACAAGCGTTTGATCCATCAGACTGCAAATTAAGGGGATTTTGGATGAAAGTGGCGAAAGTCACGTGAGGACTGACCTTTAAAAGATTGAAGGCAGAAGGCTGGAATATTATCAAATACCGACATTTCTGTAGCAGTAGAATCGTCCTCCCATTTACGTAAGAAAATTCCCTCATTTTAACGATGTTCATCGGGGTTTATAATAGGAATACCTATATTTGGACATGGATTTTTGGGATTTAGTTCCGTTTATCGTAGGTGCAATTTATCTTTTCAGCAAAGGAAAGGGTAAGAGTACCCCGCAACCCGCTCCCGAAGAAACTCCGAAAAGGTCCAAATCAACGTCTTCCGAACCGAGTTTTGAAGAAGTACTGCGTGAATTGATGGGAGAGAAGAACAAGCAACCTGAAGTGGTGGTGGAAACGCCGCGCAAAACGCAAACGGTTTATCCTATGGATGTCCCTTCTGATCGACGGTCATACGAGAGCCCGGTTAAAAAGAAAAAGGAAAAAACGGTCCGCATTGAAAATCCCGATACGCACACCTGGTCCTATGATGATCATATTGAAGATGAACTCGTCGAGAAAAAACGCGTGCATCGTGAATTTGACCGACATATGGAGGTAGAAGAAATTGGGCTAAAAGCAGACGAAATCGATTTTAGAAATGCCGTGATTTATGACGCCATCTTCCATCGGCCGGAACATTGAGTTAAATGATAATACTAAAGGTTAGCTGGGTGATATAAACTCGATTATTCGTAGTATTTTCAGATGCCGGAGTACACACATGAAGCATTGCAGTTTTCGGCCTGCAAGTGGGTAATGGCCTTATTTGTCTTTTCGTAATCCGCTTGGTTATGGAGGCGTGAAAACAATTTATCCCATTGAGCTGATAATACAGCGATGGGCGAACGTCGACTCAATTACTTTCCCTTTTCTTAATATCGATTGACCGCCGAACTTAGGTAACCCAAATAAATATTAGAAGTGGCTCCCATCGTGGCATTCGCCGAAATGGCCGTAGCGGATAGAAAAGAGAAATGAAGCCTTGATTTTTTTTGATTACTTTTTTTGATCAAGCAAAAAAAGTGATTGGGGGTGCCATAATTTTGTTCATTGTAAAATGATGTTTGGGCAAAGCCCTGAAAACGTAATTACACAAAATAGTCTATTATTCTGATGAATTAATTTTGACATAGGTGATTGATAGACAATTACTTAAAATTTTAGGTAAGCATGCGGATAATCATTATGAGTTAAATCACTCACTCGGCATTTCCCTGCCCCCAAAAACCCAAAATTTTTGACCGAGAAAATTCACCACACTGCTCACTGCAGTGGCAATTCCAAAAGCAAATACCTTATCGAGTTTTAAAGCAAATAATTCTTTCATCTCATTGCTTTCAGGGCGCATCATCAAAAGAAATTCATTGTTGGGTATGATCGATAGAGAATATTCATTCACCATTACGTTGATGACCATCGAAATGGCATATAGACCTAAAAATTTGGCCACCATGAGTCGGCTTTTGTCCTTTTTACGCCAAGTCCAGTATTTGTTCAGATTGTAGGTAACATACGTCCCAACCACAAAGCCCATGGCTTTGGCCGCCATCGTGGGCATAACGCCACTGGCCGCATAGTAAACCAAAAAGTCGATGCTGGCAGCGGTGATGCCCGAGATGCCAAATTTGGTCAGCTGTTTTGAGGTTTGATAAATCATGGGTTTTGAGCCGACAAATGTAAAATATTATTCTCAATGCCGGCATGGCCGCCCATCAAAAGTGGATGATTGGGAACACTATGTCCGGCCGGAAAACCAAAATATACCGGATATCCATATCCGGAAACATGCTCAGCGATGATTTCTTCCGCTTCTTTTCCAAATGGGATGGCATTGTCTTTCATATCGGTGAATCCACCTACAATCAGTCCTCTGATTTGACTGAGAATGCCATTTCTGCTTAGGTTCAGCATCATC
>JBIIVF010000078.1:0-11545 GCA_044339595.1 Bacteroidia bacterium | reverse complement strand
ACCCGGTCAAGCAACGACAAACTCTCTGCGAATCCGTCGGCAAAATCGCGGGTTCGGGAATACAAATGCGGTTGAAAAATGCCGGTAATCTTTTTATCGGGATACATCTTCTTAACCGACGAGATAATGGCCGACAGTTCCGTTGGATGATGGGCATAGTCATCAATAAAAATACCGTCATCATCATTTTTAACAAACTCAAAACGGCGTTTCACGCCCTTAAAAGTCCTGAGTGCCAATCGGATCGAGGATTCATCCGCCCCTAAATAATGGGCCACCGCGGCAGCTGCCACGGCATTTTCTACATTGTGCCACCCCGGAATGGACAAAACCATATTTTTATATTGGGCATTCGGTAAATGGAGGTTGAATATAAATTGCCCCTTTTCAAACCGAACTTCCCGGGCGCTGTAGTCCCCTCTGTTGATGCCATAGGAAAAGTGCCCTCCGTAATCGGGAAGCGCTACATCGGCCCCGGCAGCATGAAAAAGCGCGCCTCCAGGCTTTAATTTTCCGGCAAAATCAGCGAATGATTTTTTGACTTCAGATTCCTTTCCGTAGATATCGAGGTGATCTGCGTCGGTACTTGTGATGATGCTGATATCCGGATTCAAAGTCAAAAATGAACGATCGAACTCATCTGCCTCGGTAACCGTAATTTTTACGCCGTCTACCCTGACACCACTGTTAAAATAATTACTTCCCAAATCAGAAGAAACGCCGCCCAGAAAAGCAGAAAAGGGGATTTGGGCGGTATGCAACAAATGCGAAACCAAGCAGGAGGTGGTGGTTTTTCCATGCGTTCCGGCAACAGCGATATTAAAGGTGTCCCGGCTAATTTCACCGAGCATGACCGATCTCTTTTTAAGGGCGAACCCGGAGGATCTAAATCCGTTCAGAATTTGATTATCCGCCGGAATAGCCGGTGTGTAAACCACCGAACAAGAGGAAATATCCTTAAAATCAGCGGGAACAGATTCAAAATCGTCAAGAAATGAAATTTCAATGCCCTCGGCTTCAAGTTGTGCGGTTAAATCAGAAGGCGTTTTATCATACCCCGCCACTCGAAAACCGGATTCATTAAAATGCCGAGCGATGGCGCTCATGCCAATGCCGCCAATGCCTAAAAAATAATATACAGGTGGTTGGTTCACAACAATCCAATTATTTCGTTCACGATGTGCTCTGTGGCATCAGGCCTTGCCAACTTTTGAATAGATTGACTCAAAACTTGGCATGCATCCTTATTTTTCAACAACGCAATCGATTGATCTGCGAGGGTTTCAACCGCATCCTTATCTTTGATCAAAACCGCAGCTCCTTCATTCACCAAAGTCATCGCATTTTTGGTTTGATGATCTTCAGAAACATTGGGCGAAGGAACCAAAATCACCGGTTTCCCAACGATGCAAAGTTCTGATATCGAGAGCGCTCCGGCCCGGGATATAATCAAATCAGCAGCGGCATAAGCCATATCCATTCGGCTGATAAAAGTCAATCTGACGCCCTTTTCGGGTGCAGCATTTCCATTATAGCTCTTCCCTGTTTGCCAAATGACTTGAATGCCGGCATCCGAGAATTTTCTTAAACCGCTTTCCATGCTATGATTCAGGGTGCGGGCCCCCAAACTTCCGCCGATAATCAAGATAACGGGTAATTTTTCATCCAAACCAAAAAAAGACAAGGCTTCCTTTTTATCGATGGAACCTTTCAGAATATCTTCTCGCACCGGATTGCCGGTTTCTATGATTTTAGAAGCCGGAAGGTATTTCTCAGGACCTTTGAAAGCCGTCATAATCTTATTGACTTTTGATCCCAAAAGCTTATTGGTAATGCCGGGATAACTATTCTGCTCTTGAATAGCGGTAGGTATTTTCATGATGCCCGCCATATAAAGCAAAGGCCCACTCGCATATCCACCAACCCCAATCACAACTTCAGGTTTAAACCTTCGAAGCAAAATAAAGGAGCGCCATAAACTTGAAAGTACTTTAAAGGGGAACATCAGGTTATCGATGGCCAACCTTCGTTGTAATCCACTGATCCACAATCCGTGAATTTTGTAACCTGCTTCCGGAACCTTTTCCATCTCCATCCTTCCCTTGGCTCCTACAAACTCTATTTCACAATCTGGAAACCTTTTTTGTAATCCGCGCGCAATGGCCAACGCCGGAAAAATATGCCCTCCGGTACCGCCACCTGATATCATAAATCTATGCTTCGATGCTTTCATCCGTTTGAGGTTTTTCTTTGGTAGTAGCGCGGCTCACGCTGATGATAATACCGAACGCCATGGAAGTAAAAAACAAGGAGGTTCCACCCATACTCACCAAGGGTAAGGGCAATCCTGTGTTGGGAACCATATGCACGGCTACGGCCATGTTGATAAAGGCCTGAATAACCAAACTAAAGCTCAGCCCGACTGCCAACAAAGCACCGAAGGCCTTGGGTGTGAGCATAACAATGCGTATCGTTCGAAATAGCAAGATCAAGTAGAGCAATATCAGAACACCCCCTCCGACAAGCCCGTATTCTTCTATGATGATGGCATAAATAAAATCGGCGTATGGCGAGGGTAGAAAATTTCGTTGGGTGCTGTTGCCGGGGCCCATTCCGGTGATTCCACCTTTGCTGATGGCAATTTTGGCTTGTTGATTCTGATAAGATTCGGCTTGTTCATCACCCTTCACAAAAGAAACATACGTTTCAATTCGCGATTTCCAGGTAGCAACCCTGCCCTGACCGGGGGTATTTAAAATGATCCCGATGGATATGGCCAACACAATGATGCCGGTGGCTGCCAGACTGAGTAAATACGTAAAGGGGATTCTTCCAATAAAAAGCAGCAACATGCAAGTAGCAAACAAAACCGCTGCGGTGGAAAGATTGCTGGGCGCTATGAGCCCACAAATCACGACGATATAAATGAGGATCGGTAAAAACGATTCTTTAAAACTTTTGATATTATCCTGTTTCTTGGATAGAAATCGGGCGATATACATAATGAGGGCCAATTTGGCCAAATCGGAGGTCTGAAACGACATCCCAATCACCGGAATGGTTATCCAACGGGTGGCATCGTTCACCTCCTTTCCGAACATCAGGGTATAAATCAGTAATGGGATCGATAGCCAAAGAAACAACTGCGATAACCTTGAGTAATACTGGAAATCAACCATATGGGCAACCCACATGAAACTCAAACCCAATACCAATATTCCAAGGTGCTTCATCAGATAGTATTCCGTATTGCCTGATTTTTTGGCATACGCTAGGGTTCCCGTACTGCTGTAAACAGCCAGAATACCGAACACAGAGAGTATGATTACAACTCCCCAAATGGTGCGGTCACCTTTAATATTTTTGGCTAACCATTCGATCATGATTTACAGGCTGCGCACTGCATCTTTGAATTGTCTTCCGCGATCTTCGTAATTTTCAAATAAGTCGAAACTGGCACATGCCGGAGATAGCAATACTGTTTCGCCTTTTCGAGCCAGGTTATAGGCGATGTTCACCGCTTCTGAAGCACTTTGAGTGTTGACGATCATTTCAACATCTTTTGAAAAGGCATCGTGAATGCGGCGA
Source organism: Bacteroidia bacterium (assembly GCA_044339595.1). Taxonomy (GTDB): domain Bacteria; phylum Bacteroidota; class Bacteroidia; order NS11-12g; family UBA9320; genus CAZTGZ01. Next base: position 7,957 of record JBIIVF010000078.1, on the reverse strand, counting down.
TTATCCGTACCCAAGCAAATAATCAGTCTGACTTTTTCTTTTACCAGCTCTTGTAATTGGGAATAATCATTTCCTTTGTCTACCCCGCCTGCAATCCAGATCACGCCGGGTTCCATGCTTTCGAGCGCATACCACGCAGAATTGACGTTGGTGGCTTTTGAATCATTGATAAAATCGACTCCCTTGATTCTGGCTACCGGTTCGAGTCTGTGCTCAACGTTTCTGAAGTCACTCAGGCTTTCGCGAATAAGTTCCTTTCTGATGAGCAAGGCGTTGGCAATGATAGCCGCAGCCATTGAATTGTAAGTGTTGTGCTTACCGCTGATGGTGAGTTGATTTAGTTCCATGATAAATTGGTTATTGTTTGGGTTGAGTGTGATGAACATTTTTGTGAGGTCGCTCCAGGCTCCATGGCTGATTTCTTTTTCGATGGAGAAAGGCAACATTTGCGACTTAAAGGAATGATTTTGAATATATTGTGCGACAATTGGATCATCTTGGCAATAGATAAAAAGGTCTTCTTCAGTTTGATTTTGGGTGATCCTGAACTTACTCGCTATATAGGCATCCATGTCAGGATAGCGATCCAAATGATCCGGTGTAATGTTCAACAAAACAGCCATGTGGATGCGGGTTTTGAACATACCATCCAATTGAAAGCTACTCAATTCGAGCACGTAATAATCATGGTCTTCTTCGGCTACCTGACGAGCAAAACTCTTTCCGACATTGCCTCCTAATCCTACCTTTAATCCGGCCTTACTCAGAATATGATGCGTAAGCATGGTGGTGGTGGTTTTTCCATTGGTACCGGTTATACCGATGAGTTTGGCATCGGTTTGAAGTGCCGCAAATTCTATTTCGGAAATCACCGGAATTCCCTTTTGTTTCGCTTTAAGAACCAAAGGAGCCGTATCAGGTATGCCCGGACTTTTGATAATCTGGTCTGCAATCAAAATCAGGCTTTCATCATGATTCCCTGCTTCGAATGGTATCTCGTACTGATTTAACTCGGAGAGATATTGGTCTTTTATCATCCCCTTATCGCTCAACCAAACGCGATGACCCATCTTCTTAGCCAGGATGGCCGCTCCGGTTCCGCTTTCGCCTGCACCCAATATGACCGTGAACGTGCTCATCTGAGTTTAAGGGTTAATATGGTGACTACCGCGAGCATGATGCCCACAATCCAGAATCGGGTTACTATTTTAGGCTCTGCAAAACCCTTCTTTTGAAAATGGTGATGTAAAGGTGACATCAAGAAAATTCTCTTCCCTTCGCCCAACCGCCTTTTGGTATATTTAAAGTAGGAAACCTGCATGATCACACTCAGGTTTTCGATGAGAAAAATTCCACAAAGAATTGGAATGAGCAATTCCTTGCGAATCATAATCGCGAAAGCGGCGATGATGCCTCCCAAGGCCAAACTGCCTGTGTCGCCCATAAAAACTTGTGCGGGAAAGGAATTGTACCAAAGAAATCCGACACACGCTCCGACAAAAGCAGCTGCAAATATTACCAGCTCACCTAAGTTGGGGATATACATTAAATTGAGGTAGTCTGAAAAAATGAGGTTACCGGAAACGAAAGCCAATATGGCCAATGTGAGCCCGATAATGCCACTCGTCCCTGCCGCCAAACCGTCAATTCCATCGGTGAGATTGGCACCGTTTGAAACTGCCGTTATGATAAAAATGACGATCAGCACATATACTATCCAGCTATATCGCTGAGCGGTTTTATCATCCAGAAAGAAAAGTAAATCCGCATAATCAAACTCATGCGATTTAACAAAAGGCACAGTTGTTTTGGTAGATTTCATATCGACCATCAGTGCCTCTCCCTGGTCAGATTGTATGGTTCTGGAAGTGACCCAATCAGCCCCTTTTTCCGGTATGTTGTTGTGATAGATCTTCCTCACCACTACTTCATTGTTAAAAAACAAGGTAAGACCCACTATCAGCCCAACCCCTATTTGCCCAATCACTTTGAACTTACCGGCGAGACCCTTTTTATCTTTCTTAAAGACTTTGATGTAATCATCCAGAAAACCAATGATACCGAGCCAAACGGTAACGATTACAATCAATAAAACATATACATTCCTGAGCCTGGCAAACAACAAAGTAGGAATGAGTATGGCGGCCAGAATGATGAGCCCCCCCATGGTGGGTGTCCCCCTTTTTTTTTCTTCTCCCGCAAGCCCTAAGTCTCTTATGGTCTCAGAGACCTGGCGGCGTTGCAATGAGGCAATCAATCTTTTGCCAAACACGAGCGATATCAGCAATGACACGATCACCGACATGGCCGCCCTGAAGCTGATGTATTGAAAGAGCCCGGCTCCAGGTATATTGTATTGTTCTTCTAAAAATCTAAATAAGTAATACAGCATGGCTTATTCATTATATATGTTGAAGTACTTTTCAAGCTTTTCACGATCGTCAAAAGGATGCTTCACCCCTTTGATCTCCTGATATTTTTCGTGTCCTTTCCCGGCCAGTAAAATGATGTCACCTGCATTGCTGATGCTCACAGCCATTTTGATGGCTTCTTCCCGGTCACTGATCACATTCACCTTTTTGAAATGCTGGGGTGGAACTCCTTTCATCATTTCCGACAAAATGGCTTCCGGTGACTCATCACGCGGATTGTCTGAAGTTAAAATAACCCGGTCGCTGCACCTGCATGCGATTTCAGCCATCACCGGACGTTTTTCTGCATCGCGGCTTCCGCCACATCCAATAACCGTAATCACTTGCTCGTTCCTCGACCTGATTTCTTCTATGGTTTGCAATACATTTTGAAGTGCATCCGGTGTGTGTGCGTAATCAATGATGCCGGTGATTCTGTTTTTTGACTTTACGGTTTCGAATCGGCCTGTTACCCTCTTGAGCATGGTCAGATTGCGAATGATTTCTTCCGGTTCTGTACCCAATAAAAACGCCGTTCCATACACCGCTAATAAATTACTGGCATTGAAGCGCCCCACCATATGATACCATGCTTCCGTATCTGCAATGTGAAGCAACATGCCATCAAAGTCATGCTCAATGAGTTTGCCTTTAAAATCAGCTCCACTCTTCAGTGCGTAGGAATATCTGCCGGCCTTGGTGTTCTGCAACATGAATGACCCGTTTCGATCATCTTTGTTGATCAGTGCAAAGGCATCCCTATTCAGATGATCGAAAAGTAATTTCTTCGAATCACGGTAATGTTCAAAGGTTTGATGATAATCGAGGTGATCATGGGTGAGGTTGGTAAAGACCGCCCCTTCAAAATTTACCCCGGCTACCCTCTTTTGATGTAAGGCATGTGAGCTCACTTCCATAAAGACATAAGCACATCCTGCCTTTACCATGTCGGCAAACAGCGCATTTAAGGTAACTACATCGGGGGTAGTGTGGGTAGAGGGAATCTCATCTCCGTCAATTTTGTTGACCACAGTCGAGACCAATCCGCATGCAAAACCCATTTGGGTATATAGGTCATATAGCAACGTTGCCACCGTGGTCTTTCCATTGGTTCCGGTGATTCCGACTATTTTCAATTGTGTTGAAGGATGATCGTAAAAAGCGGCTGCACACGCGCCCAAAACCTCCATCACATCCGCACATTGTATATAGATTACTTCCGGAAAGGTGATTTGAGGTAACACTTCTAATAAAATGACAGCTGCTCCACTTTCAATGGCCTTCGGGATAAAATCATGCCCGTTTGAAGTTGTTCCTTTCAGCGCTGCAAAAACAAAACCCGGTTTCACTTTTCTCGAATCTAAAGTGAGGCCACTGATCTCGGGATTTCCAATCCCAAGTCTTGAAATGACATTCAATTGCGGCAATATCTGTTGCAGTGTTTTCAATGAAATTCCATTTTAAGGTGAACCTTTTCATCGCGGCGGATGCGGGCACCGGCAGCAGGCGTTTGTGATGAAATTTTTCCGTAACCGATATAAACCACCCTCAGTTTTCTATTCTCAGCGATGAATAATGCATCGCGAAGTCCCATTCCTATAAAGTTGGGCACCACCTCTTCCGGATAATCACTTTCTCCAAGTATCAATTGAGTTATAGCCGGTTTACCTTCAGTCCATTCCGGGGTTTTATTTTGACCCGTTTGGACATGGGGAATTTCGAGATCCTTTAATACAGTGAGGATATCTCCAAGATGTCCGTTTAATGCACCGGGTAGATGGATTGAATCAGATCGCACCAAGAGATTTCCGGTACCTTTTGCATATACTTTTCTGGCAATTTCTTTGAAGACCGGTGCGGCCACCACAGATCCGTAATAAGCCCCGTTGGATGGCTCGCTGATGACTACAACACAAGAATACATGGGATTCTCGGCAGGAAAATATCCCGCAAATGAGGCATTGTAACGATCATGGGCATACCCTCCGGCTCCCATGGCAATCTGCGCTGTACCGGTTTTTCCGGCGATGGAAACACCTGCATCCTTCAGATTCGTAGCTGTACCATTTTCAACGACTCCAACCAACATTTCCTGAAGGGTTTTCAAGGTTTTTTCATTGCAAATCTTCTCTTCAAGCACCCCCGGCTCATATTTCTCCTTGACTTTACCTAATTGACCAATGCCGGTAATGAGCATGGGCTTCATCATCTTACCTCCATTGGCAATGGCATTGTAGAACATCAAAATGTGAAGAGGGGTCATCTCTAAGGCATAACCAATTGAAATCCATGGCAATGCAGTACCTGACCACCCTACTTGTCCGGGTTCGCGCATTTTTGGGATGGCTTCTCCTTTAATTCCGGTTTTACAGGGCTCGTTGAAATGAAGACGCTTGATATGGCTGATGAATTTAGAAGGCTGACTTTTATAGGCGTTGTACACCAATCTAGAGACTCCTACGTTGGACGACTTTTCAATCGACTGACGGAAAGTTATTTTATCATATGGACTGATTTCCGAATCTTTCATGATTCGGTCGAAGAATCGAAATTGTCCATAGTTAATTTCGATTGAATCATCCGGCAGATTATATCCGTCTTCGAGCAAGGCCAATGCTGCCAGTAGTTTAAAGGTGCTGCCAGGCTCAAAATTCCCTCCCAATGCATAATTGAACAATTCGCCATAGGAACCATCCGTATTTCGAGTAAGGTTAGCAATGGACTTGATTTTACCCGTTTTCACTTCCATGACTACCGCCGTGCCGTGATGGGCGTTGTGATTGATCAGCGCTTTTAAAAGACTGGCATGGGTGATATCTTGAATATTTACATCAATGGAGGTATAGATATCTGAGCCATTTTGCGGTTCAATTTCATTTTCGTCACTGATGGGTTTAAAACCTCCGGAAATTTTCTGAAAAAGTCGGGTACCGCTGATCCCTGAAAGCAGTGCATCATACGTTGCTTCAAGTCCTACCCCGCTGATGTTTTCATTTTTAAATCCGATGGTTCTGCTTGCAAGCTGACCCAAAGGCAGTTTTCTTTCAGTTCGCTCCTCTTCAATAATCCCTCCTTTGTAACGGCCCATCCTGAAAATAGGCCATGTTTTCATATCGCGCAGCTGAATGTAGCTGGCATTTCGGGTAAGGGTGAGGTAGCGGTTCCGTTTCGACTTGCCCCTTATCAAGAGTCGGCTATATTCGTCAGCGGTTTTGTTTCCAAAGGTTTGCGACAAACGCACAGCCACTTCATTCACAAAACGATAAAATGTATCAGACGGAATCACCGTCATGTCGAGGCTTATTTTGTATTTGGGTATAGAAGTGGCAAGCAGGTTCCCGTCTTCAGAATAGATGTTCCCCCTAACGGCAGGAATTTCCTTGAAACGCAAGGTCATGCTGTCTGACAATTCACGCCATTTCTGACCCTGCACTACCTGAATTCGCGCCGTAAAAAAGAAAATAAATGCAGCAAAGAGCACCATGAGTATCATACTCAGCACTACACGCCACAATATGTCCTTTTTTACATTGGTCATTTTTTTACCATGATTCTTGCAGGTGGCGCGCTGAGTTCTTCCAGCCCATGTTCAGCCAGTCGGGCGGCTACGTCACTTTGTTTGCTGGCCGACATGTGTTCTGATTTGAGGGTAATGTATTCGGCTCTGAGGTCCTTTAATTCGCGGTTGAGTTCATCGAGTTCACGCACATTGCGTTCAGAGCGATGGGTATTATAGATATAGGGAAGGATGAGAGCGGCAGCGAAGAAGGTTCCTTTAATGACCGCTGCCAAATCGAAATCGAGCGAAAACTGATCAATCAGCCTCTTCGTCACTTTTGTGTTCTTTGGTGGCGTATCATTCATAATCTTTCTGCAATGCGTAGTTTGGCGCTTCTAGAGCGAGGGTTTCTGGCTATTTCATCCGCTTCCGGCTCAATGGGCTTTTTGTTGACTGCCTTAAAGGGCAATTTTCGGTTACCGAATATGTCAGCATCTTGCGGAGTATCGAAGGTTCCGTGTTGAATGAACTGTTTAACCAATCGGTCTTCAAGAGAATGATAAGTGAGTACCACCAATCTTCCACCCTTGCGCAATACTTCAGGCGTTTGCTCTAAAAATCGCTTAAGGGATTCCAGCTCCTGATTGACTTCGATGCGCAAAGCCTGAAAAACCTGTGACCAAAATCTGAGGTCTTTATAGGCGGGCGCAAAACGACCCAATACTTCTTTTAAATCACCGGTTGTTTTGATCGGTTTTGATTCGCGCTCGCGCACCACGTGGGTTGCCATAGCAAAGGCTTTTGGCAATTCACCGTATTCCCGAAAAATATTGGTAAGGCCTTGCACGGTGTATTGTTGAAGGACATCCGCAGCTGTTTTAGAAATTCCTTTCGACATGCGCATATCGAGGGGCGCGTCGAATCGATAGGAAAATCCACGAGCGCCTTCATCAATCTGATGCCCGGATATTCCTAAGTCGGCCAAAATGCCATCCACGGGTAAATTATTCTGAAACTTCAGAAAGTTTCTGATAAAACGATAATTGTGATGCACAAATTCGAAGCGATCGTCATCAGGCAAATGGCCGAGCACATCGCTATCTTGATCAAATGCAATCAATTTACCATGATCCATTTTTTCCATAATGGCCCGACTGTGACCTCCTCCTCCGAAAGTCACATCCACATAAACCCCATCAGATTGAATGTTGAGCGCTTCCAAACACGCTTTCAACATAACCGGCTCATGGTAGGTGCTATTCATCGCCTTCGTTCTTTTTGCGTGACATCACTTCTTCAGCCAATGCAGAAAATTCATCTGCATCCATCTTCATCTGCTCTTCATGATTCTTCTTGCTCCACAATTCTATCTTATTGCCCCAAGCATAGAACACCACATCCTGTTCAATTTCAGCATATTCGATCAACCGTTGTGGCACGAGAATTCTGCCCGCATTGTCGATTGAAACTTCCGTTGCACCGCTGTTGAACAAGCGCATAAACTGACGGTCTTTACGGTTAAAAGCATTAAGACCATCCAGTTTTTCCACTTCCTTATCCCAATCAGCACGAGTGAAAAGGGTTAAACACTTATCAAACCCACGGTTCAAGACAAATTCATTACCTGCCTCCTTCGGCAACTGTTTTTTGAGCGCAGCAGGCACCATTACGCGGCCCTTTGCGTCGATTTTACAGTCATATTCTCCGAGATAGCGTGTCACCTGTGGCTCAATTATGGGTGTAAATCTACTCTAGATACTCCCACTTTCTACCACTTTCTCCCACTTTTTTGTTTTAATTTTTCCACACAAAATATAATTGCTTGTAATTCAGCGATTTATAAGCATCAATTTTGACAGATATTATGGTAGTTTAAGAAGGCTTACCTTTGCAAGATGCATTCAATTGAGCAGCAAGAGTCTTGGAAGGTATTATATGTGTCTTCACGACAGGAGAAAAAATTGTCGGTCCGCCTGCAGCAATTAGGCATTAAAAATTACCTTCCGATCGTTAAAAAACTCAGAATATGGAGCGATCGAAAAAAGTG
>JBIIVF010000077.1:0-11554 GCA_044339595.1 Bacteroidia bacterium | reverse complement strand
CACTTCCTTTTTTTTCTTGACAAATCCCGTAGCATGGTCTACGGGAGTGAAGCAAAAAAAGTCAAGGCTTCATTTCTCTTTTCTATCCGCTACGGCCATGTCGGCGAAGGCCACGATGGGAGCCACTTCTTATATCTATTTGGGTTACCGATGCTTGGTAGTCAACCGATATTAAGAAAAGGAACCGGAGTTTTATCGGCGTTCGCCCATCGCTTTCTTATCTGCTCAATGGGATAATTTGTTTTCACGCCTCCATAACCAAGCGGAGGACGAAAAGACAAATAAGGCCATTTCCCCTCCCGCAGTCCAGATTCTGCTCTACTTATATGAGTGCTCAAATCTCAAAGCAAGTATTGCATTAGAAGGCAAATAAAAAGTGACAAGACTATGGTCTGGAAAATTCATAGGTTAGAAAAGAAACCTAATTTAATATTTTTACTCGTTGATTATCAACACTTTGCAAAATATATCCTAGAATGAAAGCAACCAAGATTGTATTTTGCTTACCAAAGAGTAGAAACAAATTAAAAAGAAAAGTTATGAAATCATCCATGTTAAACCTAAAATTCGCGTTGGTTCTCGCAGGTCTGGTTGCTTTTAGCAGCTGTAAAAAAGAGATGGTTGAACCCATCCTTGATCAATCCAAAACTTTCACCACTCCTCAGGAAGAAGTAGCTCAAATCAGCAATGAGGTGAATACTGAGTATTTGAGTGTTGAGTTTTTCGGAGGAAATGAAAATGAAGCCTTTTTTGTTTCCAATGAAGGACTTACGGATGTTTATTTACTCGAGTCGAGCAGTTTCGATGCTACCGAAAGATCACGTCCTGCTCAACTCATTGGATGTTTGAAAGCTCAAAAATTGGAAGAGCGTCAAATTGCCGCAGTTCGCAAGGCTTTGGCCGCTTACGAAGAATGTAAAGCAGTTTCTGTAAAGCGTCACCGTGCTGCTTATGCTGAATTGCACAAAAAGATGGAAGGTGCCAGAAAAGATTTGGCGACTAAGTTGAGAAACAAAGAAATCAGCAAGGAAGAATTCCAAAAAGCCATGCGTGCATTACAAGAGCGTTTCAACAATGCCATGAAAGAAATTAAGACAAATCATGCCGCTGCTTTGAAAGCTTGCTTTGAGAAATTCATGACCAACTTGAAAGACATTCTTACTGAAGATCAGTGGAAAGCGTTCATTGGTTGTGTGAGTCGCAAATAATCTTGCCTCAGTTTTATCAGTTTATTTAAGGTCACCCATTCGGGTGGCCTTTTTTTTTGGCTGAAATCGGAGAAACTATTGGACCAAGCCCCCCGCAGTTCGGGCAGTCCGGAAAGTTCGGTCATCGGGGTCCCCTATGGAAATTGATTTTCAGGATTGATCATTCTGCAAACGTGAGACCGCCGATGGAGTGAAGATGGTTTTCAGGGCTTTGCCCAAACATCTTTTTGCAATGAAAATAAGCATTGCATCCCCACTTCCTTTTTTTTCTTGACAAATCCCGTAGCATGGTCTACGGGAGTGTAGCAAAAAAAGTCAAGGCTTCATGCCGATACCAAGTTCAATATAGTCCAATTTCGGCTATGCCTTATCGTACTATTTTCACTTTGGTTCGGCACTTTTCTATCCGCTATGGCCTTGAAGGCGCAGGCCACGATGGGAGCCACTTCTTATATTTATTTAGGTTACCTAAGTTCGATATTAAATCGATATTAAGAAAAGGGAAAGCAGTTGGGTCGGCGTTCGCCCATCGCTTTCTTATCTGCTCAATGGGATAATTTGTTTTCACGCCTCCATAACCAAGCGGTTCACGAAAAGACAAATAAGGCCATTTCCCCTCCCGCTGGCCATATTCTGCAATGATTCAGGGATGTGCTTTGGTTTCAGAAAAATTCAATGAATAATCGAGGTTTTCGCGCCGATCAAACTTTTAGCAAAAAACGGAAAATCATTTTTCAAATTTTCGATTGCCATTTTCTTATTCGTTCCAGCATTTCTAATGCTGATTCCGGGTTTTTATGAACCCAGCAAATCAGTCGCTTACCTACAAGAAATCGAAAAAATAATTGCTGATCTTCTCCATCAAGTGCACCCTGTCTTTCCCGCCTACATTGTGAGGATGATGCGGATACACAAAATAATCGACCTGCTTGCCTTTTTTGATGCATTCTTCGAGATACAATAAACTGTGTTGCCATAAAACAACGTCATCCTGAGCTCCATGAATCAACATCAGTCTGCCTTGTAAAGAATCGATATGGCTGACCAGATTAGATTTTTTATATCCTTCGGGATTCTCATCCGGTGTATCCATGTATCGCTCGGTGTACATGATTTCATATAACCCCCAGTCAATCACAGGTCCACCGGCCACACCTACTTTGTATACGCCCGGGGCTCTCGACATCATGGTGGTGGTCATAAATCCGCCAAAACTCCAGCCATGAATTCCCATCCGCGCCGTATCTACCCAGGATTGTGATTGCAACCAAAGCGCGCCGGTCAACTGATCATTCATTTCAACGGTTCCCAATTGTCTGTGTACGGCATTTTCAAAGTCTCGTCCACGGTTCAGCGACCCTCGACCATCGAGAATAAAAACAGCATAACCACGCTGCGCCATGTAGTGATACCACAAATTCATCCCACCGATCCAGTTATTGGTAACCAGTTGCAGGTGAGGTCCGTTGTATAAATAGGTGACCACCGGGTATTTCTTGGCTGGATCAAAATCCACCGGTTTGTACAGTCGGTAATAGAGCTCTGTGCCATCCGCTGCCTTCAGGGTTCCCGTGCTGGTTTCACTCAGTTTGTAATCTTTCAGGGTGCTTTCAGGCTGCGCCAATATGTGCAAGGCGGCACCGGCTTCGTTGATGATTTGCACTTTTCGCGGGGTATTGGCATTGGTAAAATCGTCATAAAACATGCTGAGGTCATGGTTTGCCCTAAAATTGTGCATGCCCGCTTCTTTGGTAATGCGCGATGCTTTACCACTTTTAATATTTACACAATACAGGTTTCTCTCCATGGGAGAAGCCTCCGTTGAAACATAAAACACCTTTTCTTCTTTGGCATCTGTTCCTAAAAAATCCGTCACCACCCACGGGCCTTTGGTCACTTGTTTGATCAATTTTCCATCAGTGTTATATAAATACAAATGGTTGTATCCATCTCTTTCACTGAACCACAAAAACTGTCCCGGATTCTTTTTAAGAAAAATCGGGCCGCGTTCCGGCTCAATGTATTTGCTGTCGGTTTCTTCAAACAAAGTTTTAATCAACTCACCGGTACTGGCATTATAGGCATTGAGCCACATGTGATTCTGTCCGCGGTTTACGATCGCGATGTAAACGATGCTTTCATCCGGACTCCAGGTTACATTCGTCAAATATTGTTCTTCCGGTGTTCCGGTTTTCAGGTAGATCGTTTTTCCGCTTTGGGGTTGATAAATCCCCAAGGTCACATGATGGCTTTTCGCACCTGCCACCGGATAGCGAATCATGTTCGCGGTTGCAGGACGGTCGGCCATTTTATACAACGGATATTCCGTTACCATGCTTTCATCCATGCGATAAAAAGCCAACAAATTTCCTTTTGGGCTCCAGAATAATCCCTTATTAATACCGAATTCACTGCGGTGCACCGATTGTCCGTAAACAATTCCCTTTCCCCCATCCGTTGTGATTTGAGTCGGTTTTCTTTCCGACATCAAGTACAAATTATCTTCTTGCACATAAGCCACATCATGCGTTTGTGGGTTCAGTTCGGCATGCTCCATTTTAGCCGGATTAAACAGATTCAAATGCATCATTTTCTTATCTGCCCAATGATATGCAATCAAGTGTCCGTCATGCATAAATCGGAATTGATATTCGCTCAACCACTGCACCGCCGGAAAGTTTTTTAAGGGTGGATGATCAGATTCGAGCATTTTCATGCCTTCATTTAAATCCTTCAAGGTAACATGGACCTTTCTTCCGCCACCGCTGATGATTTCCGTTTCGAGAATCATCAGTTGTCTGTTTTCACCTTCCCCCGTCATTTGCGAAAATTTGGTGGTACCCGGCAACCATTGAAACTGATCCACTCCTTTGAGATTAAAGGTGGTAAATCCGCCCCTTACTGCCTCCTGAATCGTAAAAATCTTATTCTGGGCAAGGGTTGTACTGAAAAACGCTCCAATGAAGGCCAGCGTTAAAAACACTTTTTTCATAATCAAAAATATCTTTCAATAATAATATCCGGGCAGTTAAAATCAGGAAGATAAACGTTAAACGTGTGCTTTTTTTTGTTTTTCGTTACATCTTTGCACCATGGATTTGGAAAACAAAAGAGCCCTGATTGAACAAATCTGGGAAAATAGAGATTTGCTCAAGCAAACGGCAAAGGTGGCCATCATTGAGGAAATCATAGAAGATCTCGACAAAGGCAAACTGAGGGTGGCGGAGCCATCAGCCGACGGATGGATCGTGAATGAATGGATTAAAAAAGCGGTGATTCTGTATTTTCCAACCCGCAACATGGAAACCATGCACGCCGGGCCGATGGAGTTTCACGATAAAATGAAGCTCAAATCAGGCTATGCCGAGTTGGGCATCCGTGTAGTGCCGCATGCCATTGCCCGCTATGGTGCTTTTGTGGCTCCCGGCGTGATCTTGATGCCATCGTATGTTAACATCGGTGCTTTTGTAGACAGTGGAACCATGGTAGACACCTGGGCCACGGTGGGCAGTTGTGCCCAAATCGGCAAACATGTACATTTAAGCGGTGGCGTCGGCATTGGCGGGGTTCTCGAACCTGTGCAGGCAGCCCCGGTCATTATTGAAGATAATTGCTTTATCGGATCCAGAGCCATCATCGTAGAGGGCGTTCGTGTAGGTTCAGAAGCGGTGATTGGTGCTGGGGTAACCTTGACCCAAAGCACCCGGATCATCGACGTTTCCGGCGACGAACCCAAAGAATACCGATCCTATATTCCTCCGAGATCTGTAGTGATCCCGGGGAGCATCCAGAAGTCTTTCCCATCCGGACATTACGGCGTCAATTGTGCCTTGATTATTGGCACGCGCAAAGAATCAACCGATAAAAAAACTTCCCTGAATGATGCCCTGAGGGAATACAATATTCCGGTATAGAACCATGAAAATCGGATTTGACGCCAGAAGATATTTTTTGAACCGAACCGGTTTGGGTGACTACAGTCGCAACCTGATCCGCCATCTTCACGCATCCGATCCGAGTATAGATATACACCTTTATACCTCCTCAGCCGGCGAACATTATCCGGCACCGGATTTTGCAAAGCTGCACCTCAAAGGAAAATCTCCTTCGTTGTACTGGCGTAATTTCGGTATTCCAAATGCACTGGAAAGAGATCGCATTCAACTCTATCACGGCCTTAGCAACGAACTTCCCCTGGGCATCGGCAGAGCGGAAATTCCGGCTTTGGTGACCATCCATGATTTGTTGTTCATTCGCTATCCCGGCCATTATGCGCATTTCGACCGAAATGTCTATCTCTTCAAAACAAAGCGGGCTTGCAAACTGGCCCATCACATCATCACCATTTCAGAAACCACCAAAAAAGATTTGATGCATTTTCTGGAGATGCCCGAAGAAAAAATCTCCGTGGTGCCCCCGATCGCCACCTTCACACCGAAAAAACAAATTTTATCCGGCGCGATCCCCCGAAATGCCGATAAAAGCACGCCCTATATTTTGTGCGTCAGCAGTTTTCAAACCCGCAAGAATCTGGAAAGACTGATTGAAGCCTACCATGAAGCCAAAACCGATTACCGACTGATCATCGCCGGCAGAAAAGGAGAAACCTCCAGGGCTTGCGCTGTTTTGGTGTCGGAAAAGAAATCCGGCAGAAAAGCCGAGCTAAAATTCGATGTGGGCCATCAGGAAATGGAAATGCTGTTCAACGAGGCTGCGGCCTTTATTTACCCCTCCGTTTATGAAGGATTTGGTATGCCGGTGTTGGATGCCCTGCACCATCAGCTTCCCATTTTAACCGGTTTTGGCACCAGTATGCAGGAAATAGCAGGCGATGCCGGCATTTATTTCGATCCGCTTCAAAAAGAAAGCATCACCGCCGCCATCGAACAATTCAGTGCGCCAACTTTTGATGCGCTGCACCATAAAAACCTCGCAAACGAGCGATTGGCCATGTTCAGTGAGGAGGTAATGACCCAAAAACTTATAAACATCTACCGTAAAATCGGAAATTAACCTCTACTGACCTTAGGCTCGCAGCAGTCCATAAATCCGTGTAATGACAAGCATTTCAGTGCGATTGTTGTTATTTTCTTGCTCATTTTCAATAATTTAATTGACTTCTCTGTGACACTTAAAATCAAACAGTTGCTTTAATTTGTATTCGAATTATTGTAATTCACAAGGAATTTTTGTTGAGATTGTAATATTTCAGTTTTAGTTTTTGGTTAGGAAAAGGAGTCATTTGGCTCCTTTTCTGTTTGAAAATGAGCTGATAACAATTTAAATCCTTTCTAAATACCCCCTGTGTGTATTTCTTGTTTACACCCTTCTTTCAAAGTTTCAAAATAAAACTAATTTTGCGCACGGTTAAAAAATGCCCATGATCGGGCTCTAAACTCATTTCAAGTACAAAAAAGGCGTATTAATGAATAAAAAATTCAGCTTATTGAAACGTAAACTGATGGCAACAGGATTGATCCTGATTTCCTTAATGACATTCAGTTTAACCACCCGTGCCGCATTGAAGATCACCGAAAGTGTGACCGGCATGCCAGTTTCTGAGGAAACCGTAAAAGCAGGTGCCGATCTTTTTAAAGGGAAATGCGCAGCTTGTCACGCGTTGAACTCAAAAGTTGTGGGCCCGGCACTCTCCGGTGTTGGAAAACGAAGAACCCATGAATGGTTGCTCCAGTGGATTCGCAACAATGAAAAATTCCGTAAAACCGGTGATCCGGATGCGATCGCCATTTATGAGGAGTACAACGGCTCTGCCATGAGTGCATTTGAAGATTTGACCGATGATCAAATCAATTCTATCATTATGTACACCGAAAACGGTGATTTAGGTGCCGCTCCTGCTGATTCGTCTGCCAACTCTGCAGTAGCACCTCCGGATAAAGGCCTTATTAAAAAAGTAAACTGGGGATTGTTCATCATGATTTTGACCGTGGGTCTGATTGTCATCATGATCTTAAAGATTCTCGACATGGTCGGAAAAATCACCGGTCGTGAAGTGATCCGTTGGAATAATGTAAACGCCAACCTGATGCTGTTGTTCGTCATCGCAGGTTTGGCAGCCTGTACCTGGGAATATATTTATCACGGAAGATTGTTGTTGCCCGAATCTGCTTCAGAACATGGGAACACCATTGACCGAATGATGAGCATCACCCTCATCATCACCACCTTTGTATTTGTGGTGACCCAGTTTTTGCTGTTTTATTTTGCCTTCAAATACAGAAAGAAGAAAGGTGTTAAAGCACTTTATTATCCGGATAACGATAAGCTTGAAATGATTTGGACCGTTATTCCGGCCATCGTTTTGACCATTTTGGTAATCGGTGGATTGACCGCATGGCAAAAAATTACCCGCACACCTGAAAAAGGAACGGCTGAAGTAGAAATATTTGCTTACCAATTCGGCTGGACGGCCCGATATCCGGGTGCCGATGCAAAATTGGGAAATGCCAATTACAATCTGATCTCCGCTACCAACCCATTGGGTGTGGCAGTGCCTGATCAAGCCGCTGCGTTGATCGCTGAGCTCGAAGGCAACATCAAGGAAGTAGAACAAGCCATCCGCGTATTACCCAGAGATTTAGGCAAGTTAAAGAGTACCTTGGGTGGTCTTGAAGGCGATGAAAGAAAATCTCACCTCAAGAAAATTGTCGAGATCGAAAATGGAACGGCAGAAAATGAATTGAGAAAAGAAATCAGAAGAAAGAATACGCAGATCACCAGAATCAAGGCGGCCATTGAAAAGAAGACTTTCTTTACTGAAGCGTATGCCGACGATATCGTATCGGATGAGATTCACCTTCCACTGAACAAAGAAGTCACCCTCAGACTGCGCAGTCGTGATGTGATTCACAGTGCCTATCTCCCCTATTTCAGGGCTCAAATGAACGTGGTACCAGGTTTACCGACCCAAATCACCTTCAAACCGACCATCAGCACTGCGGATATGCGCACCAAACTGAACAACCCAGAATTCGATTATTATGTAGTTTGTAACAAGATTTGCGGAAATGCGCATTTCAACATGAAATTAAAAGTAGTGATCGAGTCTGAATCAGAATACAAAAAATGGCTTGCCTCCAAACAAGGCACCTTTGTAAACGTTAAGAATACAGAGAAACCCGCTGAAGTGCCTGCAGACAGCACCGCAGCAAAACCAACCACTTCAAACAATCAAATAGCACTGAAATAAATTGATCATGAGCACAATCGCACACGACCACGATCACGGACATCACAAGGAAACTTTCATTTCCAAGTATGTGTTTAGCATGGATCACAAGATGATCTCCAAGCAATTCCTGATTACAGGGATTATTATGGGGGTTTTCGGTATGACTTTATCATTGTTGTTCCGTCTTCAGCTTGCATGGCCGGATACTGCCTTCCCTATCATGGAAGCACTTCTGGGCAAATGGGCTCCGGATGGAAAACTCGATTCAGGATTTTATATGGCCATGGTGACCATTCACGGTACCATCATGGTATTTTATGTATTAACTGCCGGATTGAGCGGAACGTTTTCGAACTTACTCATTCCATTGCAGATTGGTGCACGAGACATGGCGTCGCCCTTTATGAACATGCTTTCATATTGGTTCTTCTTCTTGTCGAGTGTGGTGTTGCTCGCCTCTTTTGGCGTTGAAACCGGCCCTGCTTCCGGCGGATGGACCATCTACCCTCCTTTGAGTGCCTTGCCTAAAGCCATGCCGGGTTCCGGTGCAGGGATGACCTTGTGGTTAGTCGCTATTATCCTCTTCATAGTATCTGCCTTGTTGGGTGGTATTAACTATATCAGTACCGTATTGAACATGCGTACCAAAGGAATGAGCATGAACCGCTTGCCTTTGACCATCTGGGCGTTTTTCCTCACTGCTATATTGGGTCTGTTGTCATTCCCTGTTTTGTTGGGCGCAGGATTGTTTTTGATGTTCGACCGTATGGCCGGCACCAGTTTCTACCTTTCAGACATTTGGCTGAATGGTGTGGGTGCTCTGGAAAATACAGGTGGAAGTCCGGTGTTGTTCCAGCATTTATTCTGGTTCCTCGGTCACCCCGAAGTATATATCATCATCATGCCGGCATTGGGTATCACTTCTGAAGTGATCTCCGTGAATGCAAGAAAACCGATCTTTGGTTACACTGCGATGGTGATTTCATTGATTGGAATTTCCTTCTTGTCGTTCCTGGTATGGGGTCACCATATGTTCATTACCGGTATGAACCCATTTTTGGGTACTGTCTTTCTGATCATGACCCTCATCATTGCCGTACCGTCGGCGGTGAAGACCTTCAACTACTTAGCCACCCTGTGGAGAGGAAGCATTCGTTTCACCACTGGAATGATGTTCGCCATCGGATTGGTTTCTTTTTTTATCACCGGTGGATTGACAGGGATTTTCCTTGGAAATGCGACCTTAGATATTCAATTGCACGATACCTATTTTGTGGTGGCTCACTTCCACCTTGTAATGGGTAGTGCCGCGATCTTCGGTATGATGGCCGGTATTTATCACTGGTATCCACGCATGTTCGGCAGAATGTTGAACAAGCCATTGGGTTATATCCACTTCTGGTTGACCTTCATATCAGCCTATCTGGTGTTCTTCCCGATGCACTTTATGGGATTGGCCGGTGTTCCACGTCGTTACTATCAGTTCACCCTCTTGCCTGAATTCGGTATCTGGATGGATGTAAACGTATTGATTACCATTGCTGCCATCATCGGCGGTTTGGCACAGGTTGTTTTCTTGTACAATTTCTTCGGAAGCATGGTGAACGGCGAAAAAGCTGAACAAAACCCATGGGAAGCCAATACCCTTGAGTGGACCGCTCCTGTGGAGCATATTCACGGCAACTGGCCGGGTGAAATTCCAACCGTTTATCGTTGGCCGTATGACTATAGTAAACCGGGGTATGATACTGATTTTATTCCGCAGAATGTGCCGGATGAGGGTAGCCTAGAAGAGCAGGCCTATAGCCCATCTCCGGTAATAAGCGAGCATAAAACACCCGATGATAAAGAAGTAGTTCTATTCTCTGCCCTGCTGAAAAAATGGCTGGGTTTAAACAGGGCATAAACAGAAAACCTTGGGAAATAAACGCTTTTATACATTTTGCCTATACACCATCATCAGCGTCACATTATTATTCTTCCTCGGAGGATTGGTGCGATCAACGGGTTCCGGAATGGGATGCCCGGATTGGCCGAAATGCTTTGGAAAAATAATACCCCCGACGGATGTAAGCGGATTGCCGGATGACTATAAAGATATATTTCTCGAAAAAAGAAAAGTAAAAGCAGAACGATTTATCCGACTCTTGAACCAACTGGGATTCCATAAAGAGGCCACGGCCATTCAAAACTCCGGTACTTTGCTGTTATCGCATGATTTCAATGTGTTTACAGCGTACACCGAATACATCAACCGTTTGTTTGGTGTGGTCACCGGATTTCTGATGTTGCTGACGGTGTTCTTTTCTTTCTCCTGGTGGAAAACGAGTAAAAAACCACTCCTGTATTCCATCGCTGCTTTAGTGATGATTGTTTTTAACGGATGGTTAGGATCGATTGTGGTCGACACCAATCTGTTCAGTGGACTGGTTTCTCTGCATTTCCTATTTGCCTTTGCGGCGATCGTTTTCTTGTTGCTGGCCTTTCACTCGATGAAGACCTATCAGCCTGTCCTCATCGAAAAAAAGAACATGAACATTTGGTTTACCTTGCTGTTCACCTTCTCTGTGATTCAAATATTTTCAGGCATTCAAATCAGATCGCTGATCGAAAGCCTCTGGTCGCCGGAAACGCGCATCCAACTGGAACAATTCCTTGGTTTGGGCGCAGGATTTGCCTTCCACCGCTACTTTTCAGGATTAATTCTGGTACTGTTGCTCTGGACCTCTTATAAAGTCTATAAATCAGGTGAAAAGCACCTCCTGGTGTCTCATTTGTATATCTTGCTTGCCATTGTCTTGCTTCAAGTAAGCACCGGGGCATTGAATATCGTGATGTCGCTGCCGGCTTTTTCGCAGGTCATGCACATCACCCTGGGATCCTTATTGTTTGTGATCAGTCTCAATGCACTGATCATTTCTTTTAAATCCAATCAAAGAATCATTCAAAGTTGAAAACAGCCGTTTCACATAGCATTCCGTTGTCTTTTAAGGCCAAGTTGACCGATTATCATCAGTTGATGAAGACCCGTTTGACCTTGTCGGTGGTGATTTCTGCTGTACTCGGATTTTTACTGGCTCCTCAATCATCGGCACACTTGAACGTGCTATGGGCAGTAGTGGTCGGTGGATTTCTGGTGGTGGCATCTGCCAAT
>JBIIVF010000209.1:0-3077 GCA_044339595.1 Bacteroidia bacterium | reverse complement strand
TCCACTTTTTGAAGAAGCAGCCAGAATTGTCGTTCAACATCAACAAGGCTCTACTTCTCTTATTCAACGAAAATTAAAAGTTGGGTATAACAGAGCCGGCCGTTTGATAGATCAGTTAGAACAAGCTAATATTGTGGGCTCATTTGAAGGCAGTAAGGCCAGAAATGTATTATATCCAGACGAATACAGTTTGGAACAATATTTGAACACGCTATAGAAATTTAAAATGAAACACTTGAAATCTCTTCTCATAACTTTAACTGCGCTGCTTTTTGTAAGCCTTTCAGCTTTTACACTTCAAAAGGAAGATCAGGCAGCCATTAAAATTCTGAATGATGTCAGCAAAACCTACAAGAGCTTTAAAACCATAAAGGCTAATTTTAAGGTACAAGTAAAAAGTAAACAAGACAATAGCAATATTTCTCAAAGTGGGGTTCTCTACTCAAAAGGTAAAAAGTTCAAAATTGAGATGAGCGGTCAGGAAATTTATTGTGATGGTAAATTTTTGTGGACATACCTTGAAGACGCTAATGAAGTGCAAATCACCAAATATGATCCTAACAAAGAGGATATTAGCCCATCGACCATTTTTACCATTTATCAAAAAGGCTTTGTTTCTAAATATTCAGGAGAAGATGTGGCCAAAGGAAAAACGATTCAAAAAATAGAATTGACCCCTAAAGATAAGAGCAAACCTTATTTTAAAGTAAAGCTATCCATTGAAAAAACAGGTCATAGAATCAACGACATGACCGTGATGAATAAAAATGGAATGGAAAGCCGCTATGAGATTGTTACTTTATCTCCTAATTTGGCTATGTCTGACGATCTATTCAAATTTGATGCAAAGAAAAAGCCCGGTGTGGTGGTGGTAGATTTGTCGAAATAATATGATGTTTCGGACAGGGTTATTCGCTTTTATCATCGCCCTATCTTTCCATTCTTGTAAAACGGCTAAAAAATCGATAGTTCCCTTTCAGCATGAACGGATTGTTCTTGAGCGCACTCCTTGTTTTGGCACTTGCCCTCAATACACATTGACCATAGCGAGTGATGGTTCTATGATTTACGAGGGAAAGCGATTTACTCATATGACCGGTATGTGGACCGCCAACATATCCCCTGTACAAGTGGATAGTCTATTCAAATTGGTTCATAAGGCAGATTTATCGCAATACCAAGCAGAATATCCTAGTCCTTACAGCGACTTGCCATCGGTTATCATCGTGCATCAAACTCTCAAGAAACAAGATAAGATTCGCATCACAGGTGAACATCCGGCAGCACTGGATAACATTGTTCAAACCATTGAGTCTTATTCTAAAAAAGGAGAATGGAGAAATGAAAATCTGAAGTAGTATTGAATACGACTATTCTTTCGAAGAAATCTTTTTATCCAGCGTTTCGTAAATAGAGTTGTTGCTGATGTACTCAGGAACCAATTGTTTCATGAGAGACACCAGCAATCGACTTTTGTCAATCGACTTGGCATCGCTCATAGAATTGATGGTTTCATTGATTTCAAGAAAGTTATAAATTGGAACTTTCGCTATCATTATTTTAGGATGATGAGTTCCTATGGTAGTTTCCTTGTTGTTGAGTAATTCCTCTTTTAATTTTTCACCAGGACGCAATCCGGTAAAGATTATATTGATGTCTTTATGGGGCTCTAGGCCTGAAAGCTTAATCATCTTTTCTGCTAGGTCTGCTATTTTTATAGATTCACCCATATCGAAAATATAAATCTCACCACCGTTACCCATGGCACCTGCTTCAAGCACCAATTTGCAGGCTTCCGGTATGGTCATAAAGTACCTCGTTATTTCCGGATGGGTAACCGTTATGGGGCCCCCTGTCTCAATTTGATATTTAAATAGGGGAACCACACTTCCGTTTGAACCCAAAACATTTCCAAAACGAGTAGTAATAAATTTAGTTTGATGTATGTCTTCAAGTTCGAGCTTTGCATTCAATGATTGAACATAGATCTCGCTGATTCTTTTGGATGCTCCCATGATATTGGTAGGATTTACCGCTTTATCTGAAGAAATATAAATGAACTTCTGCACCTTATTTTGAACAGAAAGGTCAGCTATGATTTTGGTCCCAAAAACATTGGTTTGTATGGCTTCATAAGGATGGTCTTCCATTAAGGGCACGTGTTTATAAGCCGCCGCATGAAATACAATGTCTGGTTTGAATTTTTCAAATACTTTCTGAATTCTCTCATAGTTTCTAATATCAGCAATAACCGGAATGATTTTTCTAGTTGTTTTAAATGAAACCACTAAGTCGTGAAGGGGAGATTCAGCTTGATCTAAAACAATTAACATTTTGGGATTGAATCGAAGACACTGTCGAACGATTTCACTGCCAATACTCCCCGCCCCCCCTGTTATGAGGATGGTTTTGTTATTTAAGGCCAATTTAATATTCTCGTTTTCTAATTCTATGGTTTCCCTGCCTAATAAATCATCGATGGAAACTGCTCTGATTTGTTTGGAAGTGAGCTTACCATTAATCCATGATTCTGCGGGAGGAATGGCCTTCAGTTCTATCTGATATTTTAGTGCCTTTTCTATAATTTCTTTTTTTATTTTTCCTTCCAGCTTCGCATCAACAATAATCAACTGATGAATTTTGCCTTTTTTCATGATAGCATCCAGAGAATCAATACCGGGGTAGATATACTCACCTTCTAATGTTTTTCCGGCCATTCCGGGGGTTGGATCAATGAATGCGGTTACTTTAACCACTTGATTTGGATCGTCTTCAAGTTTCCTTTTTAGCAAAACACCGGTTTCATCTGCGCCATAAATGATAATATTTATTTGCCCTGTATTTCGTCCTTTAGACACCTCTTTATAAAGGATCTTTAAGCCCACACGCATGGAAATAAGAAGAACCAAACATAAACAGGCATCCATGACAATAACTGCCGGACTCATTAGAGGAAAACCACTGAAATATTGGTATAAATAAGATACAAATCCAATAGCTAAAGTTCCCAAAATAACGGCACTACCGATTCTTACAGCATCTCTGGTGCTGGTGAATTTAATAATACCAACGTATGA
>JBIIVF010000208.1:0-3088 GCA_044339595.1 Bacteroidia bacterium | reverse complement strand
ACCCCGATTTTAAATTCCCAAAAGCGTACGTAAGAGAAAAGCAGTATCAACAATATATGAATCGCTGATGATTATTTAACCGGAATCCAGGGTATTTCAGGGGTTTGATACAACAAACTGATCATTCTGCTTTGAACGAATAAATAATCCGACAATCGATTCAGATAACGGACGATTCTTTCCGTTACTTCTTCAGAATCTGAAAGATGAACCACGTGTCTTTCTGCCCTGCGACAAACACATCTGGCGATATGAGAATGGGCGTTATAGATGGACCCACCCGGCAAAATAAACGACTTTAACGGCTGCAGTTTTTTCTCCATTTCATCAATTTCATTTTCTAGAAAATGAATTTCTGATTCATCGAATATGGGCAGTTCAAATGTGTTCTTCACAGGATCTGCCGCCAAGTGAGACCCCACAACGAAAAGGTTATTCTGAATGCGAGCGTAGATCTCAGAGAAATGAGATTGTTCATCCAAAGCCGCTAATAAACCGATGTAGCTGTTCAGTTCATCTACCGTGCCATAGGCTTCGATGCGAACATGTGCTTTTGAGACCCTCGTTCCACCTAGCAACCCAGTTTTTCCTTTGTCCCCTTTTTTGGTGTAGATTTTCATTTCCTTATAAATTTAGGTACCCGAATATAGTCCGAGTCAGCATTGGGAGCATTTTTCATCGCAAAATCATGATCCAATGAAGCTGAAACGGAATCAGGTCTGAGCTGATTTTTATGATTAGACATATAAATCAAAGGCTCAACGTCATCAGTGTTTACTTCATTCAGTTTTTCACAAAAAACGAGAATGCGTTCTAAATTATCTCTCACTACCGGCTTTTGTTCTTCGCTAAACTCAAGTCTGGCCAAGTGCGATAAATTGTCAATAATCTTTTCAGTAATTTTTGTCATAAATGGGTTTGCGAAATTATGCATTCACTTGCTTATTTCTTTGAAGGATTAAAGGTGCATCAATAATAGCTCGTATTTTTTTTTGCAAGTTGGGCAAATCTTCCAATGTGAGCCCCTCCATACCCACCGGCTTATGCACCAATATGCGCATTCTTCCCGGCGTTCCGCCGTTGTTAAATCCTCCACTTTCCATTCTCCGATGATTGTCCAAAATGGTGATGGGCACAATCGGGATGTTATTTTCAATGGCCAATCTGAATGCCCCCACTTTAAATAGGCTCATTTCAGGCACCTGGGTTCCGATTTTGCCTTCAGGAAAAATCAGCATGCTCACGCCTTCCTTTAATCGTTTTCCGGCCTCCACAAATGCCCTGTGTGAACCCGTCGGACTATTCCGATCAACAGGAATATCAATGGTTCTGAAGAAAATACCGAAAACAGGTATATCTGCCAAATCTGACTTGGCCATGAAATTAAAATACACCGGAATCAACACGTTTACAGTGACGATATCTAAATAGGAAAAATGATTGGGGGCTAAGATGTACGTCTTATTTCGATCTAATTTCTCTTCAAATTTAACCGATGGAATGATGCCGGTTAGCAACATTAAAATACCTCCCCAAATTCCACGAAGGCGATGGGCCATGGGGTACCATTTTTTTTTAGACAGGAAGATTAAAAACAAAGGGTAAAACAAGATAAAGAATACGATAAAGCAAGATACAAAATAAATTGCCCAAAGATATCTCAATGCCTTAAAAATGAACCCCATTATTCTTGTGATTCGAGATGCTTTTTTAATTTAAAGACCTGAGAATTTACAAAATCCTTGAGAAAGCCCATGGCCATCATTTTCATCATCATGTTTAAATCGGCTTCAATGCGCACTCCTGATTGAGTAGTTGCACCCACAGGTTTGAGATCCCATTCGAGAAAGAAGTCAAAAGGGGCCTTCCCTGCCGGGATGATTCTGACTTTCCCCGGTTGGGTCGACGGTTCTATTTGAAGAGACAAATCTCCTAATCCTTTTAATTTCATCGATGCAACAGACCCATTCACTTGAAAATCAGTTACACTCGACGGCATCAACATCTTGTAATTTTCAGGATTTGATAAGAATTGAGACACCAATTCAATGGGTTTCTCAATCAGCAGGATATCACTTTCGACTACGGTCATGATTTCATTTCGGGTTTAGATGCCAATATAAGTCCAAGAAAAACTCCGGTAAATACAGCCGCCACCAAGCTTCCCAAAATGGCAAATTTGGGATAGCCTTCTATGGAAAACTGCTCATCTATTTCAGCCTTTCTTTGGGTAAGATTCTTTGGATTTCTGTCTTTTTCCGGCATCATCTCTACCGACTTTTCAAAGGCGTATTTTTTTACGTCATCAAAGGCACGCCCTTCAGGATAATAAGTAAACAAGAAAAAAGTAATCATGACAGCACTGCGCACAAACGATGCCAGCACTGAATTGAGCATCACCCGAGCGAGGCTGATTCCTCCATTCAATTTTTTATGTAGAATCGAAAGAAAAATAATACAAAAGACAAAAGCCAGAATCTTAAACAATCTAACTCCTCCAAAAGTATCAAAAGAAAGGGTTCCGTTATAAACGAGGTACTCAGCCAGTGCCCCGAGGAGGCCGCTGATTCCGCCAAAAATCCAAATATATTTATTCATGATCAGTTCCTCTGAACTGGAAGTTTCTTATTCATCAGAGTCATTTTCGGGTCGCTGACGACTAAATTCTTCGAAATCATATTCCGGCATCAATTCGTCTTTCACATAATTTATGGTTTCGGTAAATGCATCCATAAATTTGTTAAAATCCTCTTTGTAAAGAAAAATTTTGTGTTTCACGAAATTCCCCTCTTCAAAAGTCTTTTTGCTTTCGGTAATCGTGATAAAATAATCACTTCCTCTGGTCGCTTTTACGTCGAAAAAATAAGTTCTTTTCCCTGCTTTGACGCGCCTGGAAAACACTTCCCTGCTGTCGTTGTTATAGTCTTGCATCTACTAAATGGTTTAATTACCAATCCTCAAAAGAAATGAATTAAATTTAATATTACAACAGAAAGGGTTGATACTTTAAATATTGTGATCTTGACTGAAAAATCTCAACCTACAGGATTAGCTGATGCTTTCTGTCTTGTTTTTAAGGCTGCATATA
>JBIIVF010000207.1:0-3100 GCA_044339595.1 Bacteroidia bacterium | reverse complement strand
ATCCTCCGGTTTGGTGATACGCTTCCGCTCTCACAACCATATTATTGCCCACCGAAGTGCAACTGACCCCAAGGTTGGCAAAAGATTTAATATACCCCATAAAATGCAACCAATCGATCGATTGCATGGTTTCAAATACACTACCTCGCACACAAAATGTCGTGCCCGATACAATCCCGACCTCCGGTTCAAATGAGGCTAACAATCCTTTAATCCATACAGGTGGTAGAGCCGCATCGACATCCGTAATAAAAAAGAATTCACCCCCGGCGTGATGCGCCAAATGTGCCAAAACATTGGCCTTTCCTCTACCTTTGCCTAAAATGCTATCAATATTAATCAGCTTGAAATTCGGCTTATCTGCGATAAATTCTTTTACCAGAATGGCAGTATAATCAATGCTGTGGTCATCGCCGATCCAAACTTCTAAGCGTTCCTTCGGATAGTCCAGTTGATGAATATGGGTCAGTGAACGGATAATTTTGTCTTCTTCATCCCGCGCTGCCAATAAAATACTCACTAGCGGATATTCGACAAACTCGGCTGGTTTGCCGGCGATATCCGTTTTTGTTAAGGCGTACAAAGAAATCAATTGAATCATCAGAAAAGCCGCGATGATGACCCAAACAAGAAACCAAAGAACCATCAAAGTGCGGTTGATTTAAGACCCTTTTCTTGCATGAAGTGGAGTAAATCCGGCAATAAAAACTGGAGATTGGCGGAGGCTTTTTCGCTGTCGTGAAACACCACAATGCTTCCCGGGGCCATGTGTTTCTTCATCACATTCAAGGAGAGACTTCGGTCGAGTTTGGCATCATAATCACCCGATAATATCGACCACATCACGATTCGATAATCGCCTTTCAACCATTTAATTTGACTTCGGGTTAATCGACCATAGGGTGGTCTAAACAAATTGCCCGACACCCAGTTACCGCATAGGAGAACATCGTTCAAATAATCAGCGGTGCTGAATTTATATCCGTTTAGATGGTGAAAGGTGTGATTGCCAACTGCATGTCCGCGCTTTAAAATGTCCTGATAGACGTCCGGAAACTTTTCAATGTTTGCACCTATGCAAAAAAAGGTCGCTTTGCAACCGAATGCATCGAGTTGATCGAGCACCCAAGGTGTATAAATGGGATGCGGGCCATCGTCAAAAGTGAGATAAACCATTCCCTGATGATTTTCAACCTTCCATTCGAGCGAAGGAAAGATTTTAGCGAGCCAACTGCCACTCCGGAAATAAACAGGCAACATGCAGCAAACGTACAAATTCGACACGAACAATTCACCGTTGATGTGTGCAGAAAAGCCCTCAATCTGCTTTTGAGCGATTTTAGTCGATAATGATGCCTTAAGCACGAGGGAGCCATTAGTTTTGTTCGATTTATATTTTTCAGACCATGAAAAAAGTTGCGACCATCCTTTTCCTTCTTCCATTGCTCATGAATTCGGTATTCGGGCAAGAGATTCTCGACCTCAGGCAATGTATTACCATTGCTCAGGCGAAGAACATCAGCTTAAAACAGGCTGCTTTGAGTCTAGAAAACGGCAAACTTCAGGTAAGTCAAAACAAAGCGAATCGTTTACCGAATTTGAACGCATCGGCCGGACATACATACAATTTCGGACGAAGCATCGACCCATTTACCAACCAATTCAACAACCAGAGTATTCAGAGCAATAATTTCTCCTTATCGAGCGGGGTGATTTTATTCAATGGTTTTCAGATACAGAATTCGATTAAACAAAGTGAACAAGCTTTGGCGGTTGGCACCAAAGATTTGGAAGTCCTCAACAACAATATCAGCCTGTCGGTTTCATCGCTCTATTTGCAAATATTGTTAAATGAAGAACTGCTCAACAATTTTGTTTTGCAGAAATCGCTCACGGCCTCGCAATTAGAAAGGGCCAATTCAATGTTCGCTGCCGGAAATGTAAGCAAAAGCAGTGTGGTGAACCTCGAAGCTCAACTTGCGTCTGACGACAACCTTATTGTTTCTGCTAAAAACAATATCCGCAACAGCTATGCTCAATTGGCCGCACTCATTCAGATGGATGATTACAATGCCTATCGAATCGCCAAACCTGAACTTCCACAGAATACGGATGACAAAATGGCTTCTTTGAATGAAATCATTCAAAAAGCGCAAACCCTGATGCCCGAAATTGAACGCGAAAAACTGCGATTAGAACAAGCCCTTACCGGCATTGAAATCGCCAAAGGAGCATACCATCCCAGACTCTCGATGTTTGCCAATTTGAATACCGTTTATTCTGAATCCAGAAAAGAGCGTTACGATATAGAAAATAGTTTTATCCCGGTCGGATTTGTAGAAGGATCGAATGAACGTGTGTTGAGTCCCATTTCTACTTACAAATTAAAAACCACCGCTTTCGGGCAGCAACTTTCTGACAATTTCGGACAAAGCATTGGTTTGAGTTTATCGGTTCCGATTTTTAATAATTACAGGGTAAAAAACAATGTTGAATTGGGTCAGATCGCCTATCGTCAAAACCAAATTACCTTGGAAAGCACCGCATTGACTTTAAAAAATGACATCATAACGGCCTATGCCAATTATGAAAATGCCGTGGCTGCTTTAAAATCTGCCCAGCAAAATACGATCGCTCAACAATTGAATTACGATTTTACCAGCGACCGATTTGAGGCAGGATTGCTCAACAGTGTCGAACTTTTAAACGCAAAAAACCAGTGGAATACCGCCCAGACCAACCTGACCCGGGCCCGTTATGAGCATATATTCAGAAAACTGATCCTTGATTTTTATCAGGGCCTCCCTTTGCGTATTGAGTAATTCTCATTTAATTGCGGCATCATGTCTGTAAAAGGGAATAAATGGGCTGTATTGGGAAGTGGAAGCTGGGCAACTGCCCTGGTTAAAATCTTGTCAGACAACGTTGTTGAGAAAGAAATTTCGTGGTGGTTGCGCAGCGAGGAAACGGCTGACTTCATCCGAAACAATCGTCACAATCCCAAATATTTAACATCGGTTGAAATTCACAGCGAAAACATCCATATCGATTCAGACATCAAAACGGTGATCGATGATGCTGATTTTGTGCTGATTGTGGT
>JBIIVF010000075.1:0-11949 GCA_044339595.1 Bacteroidia bacterium | reverse complement strand
CCCTATGCGGCTCAATCAACGGTGATGGTAGGGCATCCGTCTTTGAAATTTGATTACAAAGGAGATCAGTATAAGAATACGATCATGAACTTCACCTTAGGTGGAGCGTTCAATAGCAGAATTAACCTGAACCTGCGTGAAGACAAAGGTTATACTTACGGAGCTAGAGCCAATTTTGGCGCCAACAAGCATGTAGGTTCTTATGTTTTCTCTTCCGACATCAAAAAAGTAGCCACCGATAGTGCCATCACCGAACTATTGAAGGAAATCAAAAAATTCAAAACCAGTGGAATTACGGCAGATGAATTGACCTTTACAAAAAGTTCAGTTTTGTTGAGCGAAGCACTGGATTATGAAACACCCAATCAAAAGCTTTCTTTGATGAGCAGTATCTTGCAAAACAACTTGCCACGTGACTTTTCAAAAGAGCAGCAGCAAATTGTAAACAACATTACAGCAGCCGAAGTGAATGCCTTGGCTCAAAAATATCTTATGCCTGAAAATATGATTATCGTAGTGGTAGGGCACGCATACAAAATCAGACCGGGATTAGAAGCCCTTGGTTTAGGCAAAATCAAAGAATTGGATACCGACGGTAACTAATGCTTTAAATAAAATTCATTCAAAAAAAAGGGCTGGTTTCGATGAAATCAGCCCTTTTTAATTTTACTATTCTCAATACCCCGCCGCCGCTTGATAGCGCTCCAGGTGAATTCCTTTTAAAAGAGGAACTACCGATAGAACGTTTAATTGAAGACAAAACTCGCCATCGCCGGCAATCCCCAGTTTGTCGAAACGCTTAATGTGTGAAGCCTTTTGGATGTAAGCAACCATATCATCCGAAGCAGTTCTATAAAGATCCATCGCCATTTCCGTGGCGTCATCATCAAATTGATAATCATCCTTCAGTGCATCTGCCAATGCCCCGGCAAACAGGGTATCTTCCAGATTGAACTTGTCTTTCCATCCTGCACAGAATAAAAATAAGTCTCGATCCGATGATTTCAACATATCGGCAACACTGCTCAAATTCAAAAATGATCCGATGATGATTTGTTCTGCTCCGGATTCACTGGCTATGTCAATGCATCGGGTGCCATTGGTGGTGGTAAAAACGATGGTTTTGTCTTGAACGGCTTCCATTGAAAATGACTGGGGAGAATTCCCGAAATCAAATCCTTCAACTTTCTCGCCATTGCGCTCTGCCGCTACCAAATATCCGTTTCTTTTATATTCTTTTGCTTCTTGAATATCCGCTACCGGAATAATGGATTTTGCACCATTGGCCATCGCAACACATATGCTGGTGGTCGCCCTGAGAATATCGATGATCACCACATCAGCTTCCTTCATTTCATATAAATGGGACAATGCCGGAGTGAGGATCACATGTAGTTTTTTGTTCATGTTTGAATAATTGAGTTTGACTTAGTTAAACGGTGGTAAAAGTA
Organism: Bacteroidia bacterium; assembly: GCA_044339595.1. GTDB lineage: Bacteria > Bacteroidota > Bacteroidia > NS11-12g > UBA9320 > CAZTGZ01. The sequence continues at coordinate 10,498 of JBIIVF010000075.1, read as the reverse complement.
TAAATTTGCCTCCAAAACAAGCATAATGAAAGAAGTTTATATTGTATCAGCGGTTCGTACGCCCCTTGGAAGTTTTAACGGTGTCTTTTCCGGTATCAGTGCACCAAAGTTAGGAGCGGCAGCCATTAAAGGGGCCATGGACAAGATTAACCTTGACCCAAAAGAAGTTCAAGAAGTTTATTTGGGCAATGTATTGCAGGCCGGTTTGGGACAAGCGCCCGCCCGTCAGGCGGCGTTAGCGGCAGGAATAGGATCAGTGGTGCCATGCACCACCATCAACCGAGTTTGCGCATCCGGAATGAAAGCCATCGCCTTAGGAGCCCAAAGCATCATGTTGGGAATTAGCGAGGTTGTGGTTACCGGAGGAATGGAAAACATGAGTCAGGTACCCCATTATTTGATGAATTCTCGCGCTGGTTTCAAGTTTGGTAATGTGCCTTTGATCGACGGTATTGCTCAGGATGGCTTGAATGACGCCTACAATCATTGTCTTATGGGCGTGATTGCCGACAAAACAGCGAAAGAAAAGAATATATCCAGAGAGGAACAGGATGCCTATGCTATTCGTTCTTACCAAAGATCAGCACAATCATGGTCAGATGGTTTTTTCGCAAAGGAAGTTGTGCCGGTGGCGGTACCCCAGAAAAAGGGAGATCCTTTGATGGTGAAAGAAGACGAAGAGTTTAAAAATGTATTCTTCGATAAAATTCCTTCCCTTAAACCGGCTTTCACAGCCGATGGAAGCGTAACTGCAGCCAATGCATCTACCATGAATGATGGAGCTGCAGCGGTTATTTTAATGAGCAAAGAAAAGGCAGATGCCCTTGGAATCAAGCCTATCGCCAAAATCAGGTCTTTTGCAGATGCAGCGCAAGAGCCAGAATGGTTTACGACAGCCCCAGCCAAAGCTGTTCCTATTGCTTTAGAGAAAGCTGGGCTTACTATGGAGGAGGTCGATTTCTTTGAGTTAAATGAAGCTTTTGCCGTGGTTTGTCTGGTCAATAACCGTATCATGAATATTCCGGAAGAAAAAGTGAATGTTCAAGGCGGTGCCATATCCATCGGACATCCATTGGGTACTTCAGGAGCCCGCATTGTTGTTACCTTGATTAACGTGCTGCAAAGCAACGGAGGCAAAATTGGCGCTGCCGGAATATGCAACGGCGGCGGCGGTGCTGGTGCGATGGTGATTGAGTTGGTTTAGCCCAAATAATTGCCTTATTCCTAAAACTGGCTGAAATAAAAACAATTAGGAATTTAGCTTCTCGTTTTTTGTATAGTTTGGTATTATGGATCTTAAAAGATTCTTATCTAATTTTGATTCGTCAATAGCTATGGTTTATTTGCTTCACCCACGGATTTTACTCTTAAGTTGAAGCAAGGAAACCTCCAAGGTGATTTTTTGTAAATGATGTATAATCAAATCAACATATCATCGAATCATTTATCGTCAAATTTCAGAAGCTTTAAATATGCGGCTATGCTTTATCAGTTTTATCGAACCGAACTCAATTTCAAATCAACCTCACAACAAAAATCATAAGTTTGCAGTTAATTGAATGGCATGCGAATCTCATTGATCATTTTCCTGATATTGTTGAGTTTTGGAAAGGGGTATAGCCAATCCAAAGACTCAATGTACACCGATTCCATCCGCGATTTGGAGTATCAGCTGGAAGGACTCAGCTACAACTTTATCAATGGTGAAGATCAAGCCACCCGCATCACATCCTGTTACTATTTCATCAAAACATTGAAAAAAGCCTTGATGATTCCGACTTCGTTTGATTATGAGTTTAAACGTTTACAGACCGTTTCTGTGCTCAATCCGGACGATGGAAAATTTAGAATTTTTACTTGGAATTTACTGCTCGATAGCGGTCGATACATGTACTTTGGGGCCATACAAATGAACAATTCCGATAAGCTGATTCTTCATGGACTTTACGATAGCTCGCGCTATACCCACAACCAACAATATGAGTCACTAGACAACCGACATTGGATTGGTGCATTGTACTATCAAATTGAACCTTTTAAGCACAAACGAAAAACACATTATCTGTTGTTTGGATGGGATGGGGAAGATGAGTATATCAACAAAAAAGTGATTGATGTTTTGTGGTTCGATGATGCCGGACAGCCCAAATTCGGAGCTCCGGTTTTTGATTATGAAGGAGATATTTTGAGTCGGGTGGTGTTTAAATTCTCAGAACGAACCGCCATGCTTCTTCGCTACGAGAAAAAAGACAATCTCATCGTATATGCCCATTTGGTTCCTCTCAATCCAGTACTGAAAGGGAAATATGAACATTATGTGCCTGACGGTACCTACGATTATTTTGAATTCAAGAAAGGCTTTTGGGTCAAAACTGAAATGCTCGAGAATAAAAAACGGTGGAAAAAGATCAAAACTGATTTGTAACCGCATTTACAATCAAGGTCTCCAGCATCCATCTCCAGTTAACTTTGTCTGAATAATCAAAGGTGCTTTAATGAATTAAGTCACCGATTCACCAGTCGATCACAAACAATCGCCGCAGCAATACCCGCATTCAAGCTTTCGGCTGCTCCGGTTTTATGGATGGTCAACAAAGCGTCCGCCAACGGCAAAATTTCTGGATGAATCCCATGCGATTCACTGCCAATCATCACAGCCGCTTTTTCTGGCAGGGCATAGGTATGCAGTGGTTCTCCATTCATCACCATCGCAACTTTCGGAATTTTACATCGATCGTTGAACCGTTCAAAAGTTTCATAATGTACCCGAACCCTTGCAATCGATCCCATGGTGGCACTTAACACTTTCGGATTGTAACAATCAACGGTATCTTCAGAACAAAATACATCCCTGATTCCATACCAATCTGCTATCCGGATGAGGGTTCCTAAATTTCCCGGATCTTTGATCCCGTCGAGATACAATGTGCTTTCAGTAATGCTGCTTTCTACTGACTCACTATTCGGAATTTCGAGGAGTGCAGCGATGCCCGGAGGGGTAGATAAGGAGCTCATTTTTTGATAATCGGCAACCGTAATTTCGCGAATATCCTTATCCGGGTAATTGGTTTCTACATCGCTTATTCGATCGGCAGTGGCTACAATATAAACCAATCTGAAATCACTGTGGAGTAATTCATCAACGATTTTTTCTCCTTCCACCACAAATAGGCCATATTTTTGCCTGAACTTCTTCAGTTTTAATGATTGAAGTGTTTTTAACTCCCGGGATGTAATATGGCTAATCAAACAAAAAATTAATTACAGGGCGAAAATAGCGAAAGTTTTCTGCCATCAAGGTGCATTCAATACGGTCAAAAGTATGTGGATAGCACTTATTTGGCTTGGAGTTGGTTCGATGATTCTTTCGTCTTGTAACCTAACAAAGCTGGTCCCAAAAGATCGAACGTTGCTCCAACGCAATAAATTTGAAGGATTTGACGAAGCCAGCAACAGTGATTTAAACGAACAAATCAAACATCAACCGAATCGGAAAATCCTGGGGGTTGTTAAATTTCACTTGTGGGCCTATCAGGTTGGAGCTAAGCATGTGATAAACCGAGAACTGCAGGATACAGGTCGAATTAGAAAGCTTTTGATGAACACGGTGGGAGAGCCTCCTGTATTGACCGATACCATGCTCATACGCAAATCGGCCGAAAATCTTAAGGCTTATGTATTCAATAAAGGGTATTTTGATGTTAAAGTAAAATATACCTCTAAAACATTTTTAAAAAGAACCACCATCACTTACTGGATTGAAGAAGGCCCAGTGTATAAAATCAGTTCTGTTAAACTCATTTGTGACGATAAAGATATCTATCAATTGGTGGAAGGGTCATCTGCCAATGCCAAAATTCGCGCCGGAAAGCCAACGGATTTTGATTTGATGGCAGCAGAAAGAGAGCGCATTGCAGCCCTCCTCAAGAATAACGGTTATTACAACTTCAACAAGGCTTTCATCGATTTTAAATTGGATACTTTATTTAATCAAAAATCAGCTGTCATCAGTGTTAATATTCGGATGAAAAGCGATGGTTCTCATCATAAACCGCAGATTATCAGAAAAGTAACCGTAGCTTTTGAAACCGGACAAGCTGAAGATGAAACCATCAAAAGCAATGGGGTATTTTATAAACTCAATGGTTTCAACCTAAAAATGCCGATTTTGAATAGTTCAGTCATCATAGGTGAAAAACAGCTATTCAGACAACAAAATGTAGACGTAACCTACAGCAAATTACTGGGTTTGGGCTTATTTAAGTTTGTGAATATTGTATTCAATGCAGACACGTCTTTGAACGGGCTCGAATGTTTAATCCAACTGGCACCGGCACCGAAACACGATTTTATTTGGGAACCTCAGGTTATCACTACAGAAAGAAGTCTTGGTCTTCAAAACAATTTGGGAAGAAACTATGGTATTGCCAATGAATTTATCCTCAGAAATAAGAATGTCTTTGGCAATGCAGAAGAATTTAACATTTCCTGGAGAACTACCTTCGAAACACAATTCAATGCGCAAAGCAATCTGGGGCCATTAAGCAATATTTCCAATAACTTTTCATTGAACCTGACCTTTCCGAAACTGATAGGCTTAAAGAAGCTCGACCGGAATGTTCGTTTTCAAAATAACAAGACCATCCTCACTGCTTCTTTTTTAGATGAAAGAAACCCGAATTTTAGCCGAACGGTTCTGCCTTTTAGCTACAGCTATCAACTGAATAAAAAATTACTCAGTTATTATCTCACCCCTTTTCAGATCAGTTTTAACAAGGCAGAAGTGAACAGTAATTTCAGAGATCAGCTGAATGCCAAAGACAGCCTATTCATTGCCCGTCTTTTTAGCAATTATTTAATTACCGGTCCCAAGTTCGCTCTCTATTACTCCAATAAAACCATCAGTCCGAAAAATTATCTCAGCATCAATTCAAATGTACTTGAATTATCCGGGTTGTTGTTTTCGAAACTATTTACAGACCAAAAAATTCTGGGAGTACCTTTTTCAAGATTTGTTCGTTCGGATGTGGACATTCGATATCATCATCAATTGGATGAAAATAATAAGGTGGTTTATCGGGCTTACTTAGGTTTAGGATATCCACTTGGAGATGCATTTTTTCCTTTTGAAAGGAGATTTTTCGTAGGAGGAAGTAATAGTTTACGGGCCTGGAGACCGAGAACCATCGGGCCGGGTTCCTATTCTGATAATCAGGGAGTTCAGATTGATAAGTCTGGAGAAATGTTGCTTCAGGGAAATCTTGAATATCGTTTCGTGATATTTAAAGGTATCCTGGAAGGAGCCTTGTTTATGGATGCCGGAAACATCTGGAACGTGAAAGCGGATAGTATTTTTAACAATGCCAAGTTTCAATTCAACCGATTTTATAATGAATTTGCCATCAATACCGGTTTAGGGTTGCGGGCCGATTTTAGTTTTTTTATCATTCGTGCCGACTGGGGCATTCCATTGCATGACCCGTCGTACCCATTAGAAAACCGTTGGGTAATCTCAAATTTATCGGAGAAGAAATGGTTTTTTACCCAAACATTGATGAATATTGCAATAGGTTACCCATTTTAAACCATGTTGATAAGAAATTTATATATCGCTCTCACATTTATTGCTTTCGTTCCATTTGCACTGGAGTCGTGCAAGGATGAAAATAATGATAATCCGGGGATCAATCTTTTCAACTTGGCGGATGACATCGCCTTTGGTGAACAGGTGGCGGCTGAAATTGATGCAGATCCAACCACTTATCCTCCTTTAGATAGTGCAACTTACCCTGCTGCGTATGCCCATCTTTACCGAATAAGAGATACCATTTTGAACTCAGGAGTGGTAAAAAACAGAGATGCGTTTAGTTGGAGAATGCGCATTTTAAGAGATGATTCAACCTTAAATGCATTCTGCACCCCGGGAGGATTTATCTATGTTTATACCGGAATTATTAAGTTTCTGGATTCAGAAGATCAGTTTGCAGGCGTTTTAGGTCATGAAATAGCCCACGCTGCCGAAAGACATTCAACCGAAGCCCTAACCAAACAATACGGTACAGAAGTGTTATTTGCCATTCTTTTGGGTCAAAATCAAGGCACATTGGCTCAAATAGCCAAAGGCATGATCGGCTTGACCTATAGCAGAACCAATGAAACAGAATCAGATAAACGCTCGGTTGATTATCTGTATCAAACCAACTATGACGCCAGAGGCGCTGCCAGATTCTTTGAAAAGATGATTGCATTGGGAGCAGGGAGCGGACCTGAATTTTTAAGTACGCACCCCAATCCGGATAACCGCGTTGCCGCTATTTTGGAATATTGGCAAAGTAAAGGCGGTAAGGAAGGGGAAACCTTTACCGCTCGTTACAATCAATTCAAGACCAGCCTTCCGTAACGCTTCTTACAACGGCGATTTCAAAAATTTTCTAACCTAATTTATGGAACTTAAGCATAATCAATTTTATATCGGCGGCATTAAAGCCCTAGATTTATGTGAAACTTTCGGCACACCGCTGTATGTATATGATGCCGCTACCATCGAAAAACAATACAATAAGATTAAGGATGCTTTTTCTGAAGTAGATGTGCGCATTAAATATGCCTGTAAAGCCTTGACCAATGTAAATATCATGAAGTATTTGCGTAAATTGGGTTCAGGTTTAGATACCGTATCCATTCAAGAAGTAGAGTTGGGATTGCTAGCGGGATTTAACCCCGGAGAGATTCTCTATACGCCCAATTGTGTATCCATTGAAGAGATTCAAATGGCTGTAGAAAAAGGGGTGATGATCAATATCGACAATATTTCCATCCTTGAACAATTCGGTCATCTTTATGGAAATACAGTACCATGTTGCATTCGCCTCAACCCGCATATCATGGCAGGTGGCAATCAAAACATCTCGGTAGGGCATATCGATTCAAAATTCGGAATTTCCATCTACCAAGTGCCCCATGTAAAAAGAGTGGTAGAAACTTATAACATCAAAGTAACCGGATTACACATGCACACCGGTTCGGATATTTTAGATGCGGATGTGTTTCTGAGAGGGGCTGAGTTGTTGTATGATGCGGCTTCCAGTTTCGCAGACCTTGAATTTATGGACTTCGGATCAGGATTTAAGGTGGCTTACAAAGAAGGAGACATTACCGCCGATATGAAGAGCATCGGTAAAAAAATCACCAAGAGCTTTAAAACTTTCTGCAAGAAGTATGGAAGAGATCTCGAACTTTGGTTCGAGCCGGGCAAATACCTGGTGAGTGAATCCGGATATTTCCTCGTAAAAACCAATGTGGTGAAGCAAACCACTTCCACTGTATTCGCAGGAGTAGATTCAGGGCAAAATCACCTTATCCGCCCCATGTTTTACGATGCTTACCATCATATTGTTAACCTTTCAAATACCAAAGGAACCAAGCGCATTTATTCCATCGTGGGGTACATCTGTGAAACTGATACCCTGGGATATGATCGCCAATTGCATGAAGTGAGAGAAGGCGACATTTTGGCGATTTACAACGCCGGAGCATATGGTTTTTCGATGAGTTCGAACTATAACAGCCGTTATCGTCCTGCAGAGGTTTTGGTATTGGATGGCAAAGCCCACCTCATCCGTAAACGCGAATCTTTTGAGGATTTGGTGCGAAACCAGGTGTTAGTAGAAATCTAACCCCCAAATACGAGGCTTCCAATCCGCACCATCGAACTGCCTTCTTCTGCAGCAATTTGATAATCGCTGCTCATCCCCATCGAAATCTGCTTAAAATGAGGGTTGTCTTTGAAATAAAGCTTTTTAAGGGTTTCGAAGATTTCTCGCGTTTTTCTGAATTCACTTCTGATTAAATCCTGATCATCTGTCAGGGTAGCCATACTCATCACGCCTGAAATCTGCACCCGATTCAGTGAAGACCAAATGGGATCCTTCAGGAAAGTATCAAGTTCGTCGGGATGGAGTCCTGATTTGGATTCTTCTTGTGCTATGTGCAATTGTATCAAACAAGGAATGATTCGATTGTGCTTTATCGCCTGTTTTTGAATCTCTTCTGCCAATTTGATGCTGTCAAGGGAGTGAATCATCGCCACAAAAGAAGCGATGTATTTAACCTTATTGGTTTGAAGTTGTCCGATTAAATGCCACTCAATATCCTCCGGCAATTCACCTCTTCTTTCCACCAGGTTTTGAACCCGATTTTCTGCAAAAATTCTTTGTCCGGTCTGATAAACTTCCTCAATTTCAGCTCTGGTGCGGTACTTTGATACTACAATCAATTTGCAATGGGCCGGTAAATTTTGCTGAATCGAATCCAGACGTTCCTTAATCGTCACTTTATCCTTAGTTTTGAATTTTATTGAAATACAGATTCATTTTCAGACCTATTGAAAACAAAAGTCAAAAATAAATTCATGCTTGCGAAATTACCTAAAAGTGCGCTCATCGCGTTAACGATAGCCTTTTTAAGCTTTACTTCGTGTACCAATCGCAAGCCAAATTTGCCGGGTGGGGTCTTAACAGAAGAAAAAATGGCAAATGTGCTAACAGATATCCGGCTGGCTGAAGGCAGTTTTAGAGTGCTTTCGCAAAATGGCATAGTCTCTTTGAACTATATCGACAGCAGCTATCAACAGATCTACAAATTGCACAAAATAGAATCTTGGCAAATGGATAGCAGTTTGTCTTTTTATTCCAACCATCCCAAAATATTGCATAATATTTTTGAAAAATCAGCTGATCAACTCACAGATATTTCACTTTCAAAACCATGATGTTTCCTAAAGAAATTGAGACAAAGCTCGGATTTGACAGGATTCGTTTTTTGATACAGGATCAATGTCTGACAACAGAAGCTGAGCGATTGACCAAAAGCATGGCTCCCTTATTTGATGCGGATCAAGTGCGATTGTGCATGAACCAAAATAGGGAAATGATGGATGTGGTAAAATCAGGCAAATATTTGGTAGAAAGCCGATTGCCTGACATTGCTCAAGCCGTAAAGATTTTATCCATTGAAGGATCTGTTTTAAACGTAGATCAACTGCATGCCATCCGCATGAATTCTAGGTTAGTGATTAAAATTATCGAATGGCTCGACAAAAGAAAAGGAGACTTTCCTTTTTTGATTGCGATTTCTTCCGGCATTACGCCTGAATCTCGCATTCTTGCCTTGATAGATCGTATTTTAACACAGGATGGTGCTTTAAAACCCAATGCCTCGCCCAAGCTTGCGGAGATTTTAAAGAAAATCGGCAAAACAGAAAAAGAGATAGAACAAAGCATTCAAAGACTGTACACCAAATATAAATCGTTGATGCTTTTGGCGGATACGGAAATCACCATCAAAGACGGTCGACCTGTTTTGCCTGTTTTAAGTGAACACAAAAGAAAGGTGAGAGGTTATGTGCATGATGAGTCCGGAGGAGGGAAAATTCTGTATATCGAACCGGATGAATTGATTGAAATCAACAACGAACATAAGGAGTTGGAGCTGGAGCGCAATCGGGAAATAGAGAGAATCCTGAGACAAGTTTGCAAGGAATTGAATGTTTATGCAGATGTTATTGCGCATCATCTGACTTTCGTCGGTAGACTTGACCACTTACAAGCAAAGGCCATTTTCGGAATAAAAATACAGGCCTTCAATCCCAAAGTACTGGATGAGCCGGCTGTTCAATGGCATCAAGCCAGGCACCCATTGTTGCTCATTTCGATGGGCCGGGATTCGAAATCACCGGTAAGTCAGGATGTCTTCCTGAATGTTGAAAATAGAATCATGGTGATCAGTGGTCCGAATGGTGGCGGTAAATCAGTGACTTTAAAGACCGTAGGATTGCTTCAGTATATGTTTCAATGCGGCATTCCGGTCTCAGTCGCTTCGAATTCATCTGCAGGTATCTTTAAAGATATTTTTTTGGTGATGGGCGATGAGCAATCGCTCGAAACTAACCTGAGTTCGTACACATCCCATTTGATGGCGATGCAAACCATCCTGGAAAAGGGAAGAGATAAAAGTCTTGTGCTGATTGACGAAATGGGAACCGGCACCGATCCTACCTTTGGTGGACCTATGGCAGAGGCATTCCTTTCTGAAATAAACCGAAAAAGTTGCGTTGGAATCATCACCACACACTTCAGTAATCTCAAAAAAATCGCCAGCAAAACAGCAGGATTGTTCAACGCTTCGATGGGGTATGATACCCTGCATTTGCAACCGCTTTATACACTCATTTCAGGGAAACCCGGCAGTTCTTATGCCTTTGAAGCCGCCGAAAAAGCAGGCATCCCGAAATCGGTGATTGACAAAGCCAGGAATTATACAGATCAACGCATTTTGAAATTAGACCGACTGCTTGCCGAAGCGGAAACGGAACGAAATCGCTTCTATGAAGACAGTGCCCGCCTAAAACAAAAGGAATCCCTGGCTGACAAGCTGATTGCGGAATATACAGAACTCAAAAAGATCATTCAGGAGAATAAAAAAGGCATGATGGAAATGG
>JBIIVF010000205.1:0-3144 GCA_044339595.1 Bacteroidia bacterium | reverse complement strand
ACTTAAATGGAAAAGCCACAAAATCTCCTTTGATTTTTGCTACTCTATCACCTCGTAATCGGTGTAATTCCCTTTATCTCTCGAACTTTTTCTCTTGCCATTGGCATCAAAAGAAACGGTCACTTCACCTTCCTTTTTTATCGATTTAGATTGCTGTTGTTGAGCCTGCTGGATCATTTGTTTGAAAACAGACTTGGCCCTAAAGTAATAAATCACCATTCGAATGAGCAGATAGGCAAGAAGGAAGAGAAATATTTTTCCGAGCATACTAGCGACTTAGGTACATCGATTTTTCTTTATACAACTCCCTGAAATAGGGGTCTTTGGTATCTTTAACAAAGTAGATGGCCTCTCCGGTTGATTTCATTTCTGGTCCCAACTCTTTACTCACATTCGGAAATTTATTGAAGCTAAACACCGGTCTCTTAATGGCGTATCCTTTAGGAGAAGGAACAATGTTAAAATCTTTTAGTTTGTGGGTGCCGAGCATGACTTTGGTAGCAATATTAACGTAAGGAACGTCGTAGGCTTTGCAAATAAACGGAACCGTTCTGGATGCACGTGGATTGGCCTCAATCACATATACTTTTTCATCTTTCACGGCAAACTGAATGTTGAGCAAGCCCACTGTTTTCAGGGCGTGGGCAATTTTATGCGTGTATGCTTCAATCTGCTTCATCACCACTTCGCTGAAACTAAATGGCGGCAGAACGGCCGAAGAATCACCGGAGTGGATCCCTGCAGGCTCGATATGCTCCATGATGCCCAGGATGTGTACCTCTTCTCCATCACAAATGCTGTCGCTTTCGGCTTCCTCCGCGCGATCGAGGAAATGATCAATCAACACGCGGTTGCCGGGCAAATCGCCGAGCAGTTGTATAACGGCTGATTGTAATTCTTCATCATTGATCACAATTTTCATCCCCTGTCCGCCCAACACATAGCTGGGTCGAACCAATACCGGATAGCCTACCTGATTGGCAATATTGATGGCTTCATAAGCATCTTCGGCCACGCCATATTGCGGGTAAGGAATGCCCAATTCGTGCAAAAGGTCGGAAAAAGAACCGCGATCTTCGGCCACATCCATGTCTTCAAAGGTGGTACCGATGATGCGAATGCCTTTTTCTTTCAGATTTCTCGCCAGTTTCAAGGCCGTTTGACCACCGAGCTGAACAATCACCCCCTCGGGTTTTTCATGTTCGATGATTTCATACAAATGTTCCCAGAAAACAGGCTCAAAATAGAGTTTATCGGCCATGTCAAAATCGGTAGAAACCGTTTCCGGATTGCAATTAATCATGATCGCTTCGAAACCCGCTTCTTTGGCCGCCAATAATCCGTGCACACAGCTGTAGTCAAATTCAATTCCTTGTCCGATGCGGTTTGGTCCTGAGCCCAATACGATGATTTTCTTTTTATTTGTTACCACCGATTCATTTTCACCATCGAAGGTTGAATAGAAATAATTGGTGGGTGATTCAAACTCAGCTGAACAGGTATCTACCATTTTGAAGACCCTGCGAATGCCGAGTTCGCGTCTTTTTTCATACACCTGATCTTCTGTGCAATTGCCCATGGCATAAGCGATCTGAAAATCGCTGAAACCCTTTTCCTTGGCATTGCGCAAAACATTGGCGTCTATATTTTGAAGGGTGTATTTTTTGATTTCACGTTCTACTTTAACCAATCCGTAGATTTGTTCGAGAAACCAGCGATCAATACGGGTAAGTTTTTGAATGGAGGTGAGGGGCACACCCAAACTGATGGCGTCTTTGATGTGGAACAAACGGTCCCAACTTGGATGCTCGAGGCTGTGAACAATGGTTTCGAGTTTCTTTTCTTCCCATCCATCGCAACCAAGTCCCATTCTTTTTAATTCAAGGCTTTGACATGCTTTTTGAATGGCTTCTTGAAAACTTCTTCCAATGGCCATCACTTCTCCAACCGACTTCATTTGCAGACCGAGTTCAAGCTCAGCGCCTCTGAATTTATCGAAATTCCAACGCGGAATCTTCACGATGGTATAATCGATGGCGGGTTCAAAAAACGCGGAGGTGGTTTTGGTTACCGGATTTTTCAATTCATCAAGGGAATATCCGATGGCCAGTTTGGCGGCAATTTTTGCAATCGGATAACCGGTGGCTTTGGAGGCCAGGGCGGAAGAACGACTCACCCTCGGATTGATTTCGATGGCAATGAGTTCTTCATTATCCGGGTTCACCGAAAACTGCACATTACAACCTCCGGCAAAATTGCCGATGCTGCGCAGCATCAAAAAGGAAGCATTCCGCATGTTTTGAAAGGCTGTATCGCTCAAAGTCATGGCAGGCGCCACGGTGATCGAGTCGCCGGTATGGATGCCCATCGGATCAAAATTCTCGATGGTACAAATCACGGTCATGTTGTCTTTGTTGTCGCGCAGTACCTCTAATTCGTATTCTTTCCAGCCCAAAACGGCTTGTTCTACCAATACTTCGTGGGTAGGGGAGGCTTCGAGACCGTGTTTCAAGGCGGTATCTAAATCTTCCTTCTTGTGCACAAATCCACCGCCATATCCTCCTAAAGTAAACGAAGGTCTGATCACCAATGGAAAGCCAATTTTTTGCGCTACTTCTTTTCCTTCGAGAAAACTGTTGGCGATTTGTGATTTGGCCACCGGAATACCAATTTCAACCATCAATTTTCGGAATTCTTCACGATTCTCGGTTTTGTTGATGGCCTTGGTGTCAACCCCAATCAAACGGACATTGTATTTTTCCCAAATGCCCAGTTCTTCTGCTTCAATGGCCAGATTGAGGGCTGTTTGTCCACCCATGGTAGGCAAAACGGCGTCAATTTTCCTTTCTTCCAATATTTTCACCAAAGAATCAGGTGTAAGCGGCAACAGATAAACGTGATCTGCGGTCACTTTATCCGTCATAATGGTCGCCGGATTGGAGTTAATCAGGGAAACTTCAATTCCTTCTTCCTTAAGAGAACGTGCCGCTTGGCTACCTGCATAATCGAATTCACAAGCTTGACCAATAATAATCGGTCCGCTTCCTATGATTAAAACTGAATGAATGGATGTATCTTTGGGCATCGAAACTAATTGATGGGTATAAAATTGGGCAAAGTTAAGATATTTTGAGCGGCTTGAAC
>JBIIVF010000074.1:0-12084 GCA_044339595.1 Bacteroidia bacterium | reverse complement strand
GGACATGAGTACTTGTAATTGTATGCACAATATGGATTGTATGCCAGGTTAAAATCAAGCGTGCCTTTTTTTAAATCTGATTTTCGTAAATCGAGATATCTTCCGCCACCGTAGGTGGTTTCGCCATTGGTAAGGTCTTTAAACGGACAAAAAAGGTAGTCTCTGTACCCATCTTTGCTGCGCAAGGCGATGCTCTGATAGATGGTCAACATTTGTTTTTCTCCTTCCATTTCAAAAGTGAGGGTGCCGTAAACTTTATATTCAGGAAGACGATCGGTGGAGGTCTTCATCAAAAACGTCTTTCCAAAATAGGTACGCTTGAATTTTACCGGAACCTTGAAGTTCTCCTGCACCGGGTAATACAACAAAGAAGTAAATACGGCTCTATCCACACTGTCGAGGGGTGAACGGGGATGGGTCCTGAAATATTCATTCAGGCTGTCTCTGTATTGATGTACTCGCTGTACATATTCATTTTGGGAATAAGCATTTTCGATCAACCCCAAAATCAGACATAAAGCCAACAGCAGAGATTTAAACCCAAAACATGCTTGTGAATATTTGTATTGTAAAGGATTGTTTTTCAGCATGATAAATTACGAGACAAGTCAAATGACAGACTAAGACTAGAACGGATAATCATTCTTATCAATCATAAATTGAGCAATTTTCTGCCGTCCTGCGATGGTGTTATATGGCTCGAAACGGGTAAACCTCTTCAACCCGAGCAACATCATGCGCAATTCATCTCCTTCCGCAAAAGCGCTGACTGCGTGTTTACCACTCAGGAATATCCGTTCGAGGGCATCGCTCAGAAAGCATCTGCTCATTTCAAGTTGCATGGATGCGCCGTCTTCGCCCACTTTACTCACCAATTTTTCGGTGCGCAATAGCGCCGACTCAGCTCCAAATACATCGATGGCCATATCAGCCAGTTTCATGAGTATTTCCTGCTGATTTTCGATGTCCATCATGAACTTTTGAGCCGCCGCTCCGGCCACCATCAGAATCGCTTTTTTGGCTCCTTCAATGGCTTTCTTTTCTGCTGCCAAAAAGGAGGTATCTTCTTCTGCCCCAAAATCAGGAATTTCCATGAGTTCTGATTGGATTTTCATGGCGGGTCCCATAAGATCTAATTCGCCTTTCAGGGCTTTTTTAATCATCTGACCCACGGCCAGCATGCGGTTGATTTCGTTGGTGCCTTCAAATATGCGGTTGATGCGACTATCGCGATAAAACCGTGCTACCGGATATTCTTCGCTGTAACCGGTTCCTCCGAAGATCTGAACGGCTTCATCCACACAATAATCGAGTGATTCTGAACCGAATACCTTTAGAATAGCACATTCAATGCTGTATTCTTCTGCGGCCTTGAGTTTTGCATCTGATTTGCTCAGGCCGGCGTCGGTGAGGGATACAATTTGACGATGAATGAGTTCAGAGGTGCGGTAAGTGGCACTTTCAACGGCGAAGGTTTTGATGGCCATCTCTGCCAGTTTATGTCGGATGGCGCCAAAACTGCTGATGGGCACGCCGAATTGATGACGTTCATTGGCGTAATTGATGGCAATGCTGGTCACTCTTTTACTTCCGCCCATCACCATGGCACATAACTTATAGCGGCCGATATTGAGCACGTTGAAAGCGATTTTATGTCCTTTTCCAATCTCTCCTAAAAGATTCTCTACCGGTACTTTCACATTTTCAAAAAAGATTTGCCGTGTGGAAGAACCTTTGATGCCGAGTTTGATCTCTTCATCCCCGAGTGTGATTCCCTCACTGTTTCCATCTACAATAAAAGCGGTAAAATGCTGACCGTCGATTTTGGCAAAAACCGTGAATACATCGGCAAAACCGCCGTTGGTAATCCACATCTTTTGTCCGGTAAGAATATAGTGCTTTCCATCCTCACTTAAAATTGCTTTGGTTTTGGCGGAAAGGGCATCTGATCCACTATCCGGTTCAGTTAAACAATAAGCAGCTTTGATTTTTCCGGTGGCTAAACCGGGCAGGTATTGCTGTTTTTGTTTTTCGGTACCGAAATAATAAATAGGCAAAGTACCAATGCCTGTGTGGGCTGCAAAAGCGACGCCCCAGCTTTGACTGGCTCCCAATTCTTCAGTGAGCACGGTTTCACTGTTAAAATCAATGCCCATACCACCGTATTCTTCCGGCAGGGAGGCTCCCAATAACCCCAGTTCTCCGGCCTCTTCAAGCAATTGTGGCACCATGTGCGGATTCTCGAGCTGTTTGTCGATTTTGGCGATATAAGGCCTGATTTTAGTTGTGATAAAATCATTCGTCATATCGCGAATCATCTTTTGTTCTTCGGTGAATTCTTCCGGGATGAATATGCTTTGGGCATCTTGATTTACGATGAGAAATGCGCCTCCTTTTAATGTTTTATTTTCCATGATTTACTGGTTATGTTTTTAGTTTTTGTTTACAATCTTTCGATGATGCCTGCAATTCCTTGTCCTCCGCCAATACAAGCGGTTACCAAACCATATCGCTGGTTTCTTCTTTTTAGCTCATTCAGAATCTGTACCGTCAATTTGGCTCCCGTGCAGCCCAAAGGATGTCCGAGTGCGATGGCTCCGCCGTTAACGTTCACAATTTCGGGATTTAGTCCGGCTTCTTTAATTACGGCAATGCTCTGTGATGCGAATGCTTCATTTAACTCGATTAAATCAATCTGATTCAAGTTCATTCCGGCTCTTTCTAGGGCTTTGGGGATCGCGGAAACGGGTCCAATGCCCATATATCTGGGATTTACACCCACTGAAACGGTGGTAACCAATCTGGCAATGGGTTCCAATTTTAGGGCTTTCATCATTTTTTCGCTCATCACAATGACAAAGGATGCCCCATCAGAGGTTTGACTTGAGTTTCCGGCGGTTACGGTGCCCCCTACTTTAAATACGGGCTTGAGTTTGCCAAGGGCTTCCATATTGGTGTCAGCCCGCGGACCTTCATCGGTTTCTACGGTGAACTGACGATTTCGGCGTTTGCGCTTTTCAGCATCGTAATAAACCTCATCGATGGTTACCGGTGCAATGTCTGCTTTGAATCGGCCTGCCTCAATCGCTGCCAGGGCTTTTCGGTGTGAATGAAAGGCAAATTCGTCTTGTGCTTCGCGACTCACGTTATACTTTAAAGAAACTTCTTCTGCCGTAAGTCCCATCCCCAGAAAGTAATCAGGATGGTCAGCTGCCACTGAATAGGCCGGTACCGTTTTGTATCCGACGGTGGGCACCAAACTCATGCTTTCTGTTCCTCCGGCGATGATACAATCAGCCAGGCCTGCCGATATTTTGCCGACGGCCATGCTGATGGTTTCGAGTCCGGATCCACAATAACGGTTCACGGTTACACCGGGCACTTCGAGGGGCAATTTAGATTTCACACCCACCCAACGGGCCATTTGCAGACCTTGTTCGGCTTCCGGTACGGCGTTTCCAACGATTAAATCATCTACTACGGCCGGATCAAATCCGGGGGTGTTATCGATGAGGTAATCGATCACGGCAGCGCCTAAATCTACCGGACTGGTAAATCGGAAGCTTCCTTTTCCGGCCTTGCCTACGGCGGTTCGGTATCCATTTATAATGTATGCGTTCATGTTTTTGCTTTTAGTTTCTGAGTGGTTTTCCTGTTTTTAAAATGCTCTGAATTCTTTCGAGGGTTTTCTTTTCCCCTAACAAACTGAGAAAGGCTTCTCTTTCGAGGTCGAGCAGGTATTGCTCTGAAACCCGGGTGGGTTCACTTAAATCACCTCCACTCATGACAAAAGCCAATTTTCTGGCAATTTTTTTATCGTGTGCTGTGGCGTAATTACCTATTTCAAAAGCCTCAATGCCGGCATAAAGCGCCCCCAACGCCGTTCTTCCCAGCACGAGAATATCTTCTCTTTGTGCAGGTTGTGTGTATCCATTGTCAGATAACTCAATCACCCGGCTTTTGGCTTCGGCAATTTGTCTTTCGATGTTCATCACCACGCGGTCTTTGTCGTGATGCAGATAGCCATGCTCAAAAGCTTCATAACCCGAGGTGGCTACTTTGGCTTGTGCGATGGTGGTAAATCGTTGCTGAAGGGTTGGAAGCTGAGGGTCTCCGGGATAAAAGCTATCACTCGTGCGAACCACAAATTCTTTGGTTCCGCCACCACCGGGGATTACCCCGACGCCAAATTCTACCAGCCCGATGTATGTTTCGGCCGCAGCAATCGAACTATCGGCGTGCAAAGTCATCTCGCAACTACCACCCAAGGTGAGACCGTGTGGGGCTATGACCACCGGAATTCCGGAATATCGGAGTCTCATGGAGGTATTTTGAAAATACCGGATGGCCAGATCGAGTTCGTCATATTCCTGTTCAATGGCGAGCATAAACACCATGGCCAGATTGGCTCCGGCACTGAAATTAGGGGCTTCGTTACCGAGCACCAATCCTTTGTAACCTTGTTTTTCGGCGATGTCGATAGAAGCGTTGATTCCACTCAGGATTTCACTGCCAATGGAATTCATTTTGGTATGGAACTCAAGATTCAGCACGCCCTCTCCAATATGATGTAAGGTGGCCCCTTTGTTGGACCAAACCGGTTTTTCGTTGTTGTAGTTTTCGAGGAGGATGAAATTTTCCAATCCGGGAATGGGTTGATAATCTCCTGTGGAAGGATTGTAATGAAATCTGCGACCATTTTCGGTTTTGTAAAAGGAGGTAAATCCTTTGGCCAGCATTTCCTTTACCCAGGGGGCGGAAGGAATTCCTTTGGCCTCCATGACGGCTAAATTGCGTTCTATGCCAAGTATATCCCAGGTTTCAAAAGGACCTAAATCCCATCCAAAACCGGCCTTCATGGCATCATCTATCTGATAAAGGGCATCGGCAATTTCAGGAATTCTGAAAGAAACGTAGCTAAACACGTGTTGATTGAGCAGATTGAAAAAGTCTGAAGCTTTGTCGCCCCCTTTGGCCAGTACTTTTATTCGCTTTTTGAGGTTGTCTTCTTTTCGTGCATTGCCTACAGATTCAAAACGTGGCTTTTGCTGAGTGCGGTATTCAAGCGTGTCGAGATCGAGCACATCTATGGTTCTATTGCCCTCAGCATCTTTGCTTTTTTTGTAAAATCCCTGACCACTTTTATCCCCTAACCACTTTTTCTCAATCATAGAGAGGAGATATGGAGGCAGTTCGAACATCGCGTTTTGTTCATCCTTGGCACAATTCTCTTTCACGCCCATGGCCACTTTTGCCAGGGTATCGATGCCCACTACATCGCAGGTTCTGAAAGTCGCTGATTTCGGGCGACCGCTTACCGGTCCCGTAACAGAGTCGATTTCTTCTATGTTCATGTTCATCTGTTTCATCAGATGAAATATGGCCATGATACTGAAAACACCTACCCGGTTGGCAATGAAAGCGGGAGTGTCCTTGCATAGAACCGTTTTTTTGCCCAAAAAAAGGTCTCCGTAATGCATAAAGAAGTTTGTAACTTCCGGATGGGTTGAGGGAGTAGGGATGATTTCCAGCAAGCGCAAATAACGAGGTGGGTTAAAGAAGTGCGTTCCACAAAAGTGCGCTCGAAAATCCTCTGATCTACCTTCGAGCATGGTGTGTATCGGGATGCCGGAGGTATTGGATGTGATCAACGTTCCGGGCCTTCTATATTGTTCTACTTTTTCGAAAAGTGACTTTTTAATATCGAGGTTTTCTATGACCGCTTCCAGAATCCAGTCGCACTGGTTAATGAGGGGCAAGTTTTCTTCAAAATTGCCGGTCACAATGTTTTTTGCAGTTGGGGCAGTATATACCGGTGATGGATTGCTTTTCAATGCATTTTGAAGCATCTGATTGACCATCTGACTCTTTTTGGCAGATTCTGTTCCTTCATATCCCGGGGTTGGGATGTCAAGCAGGATAACTTTTAGACCTATGTTGGCAAAATGGCAAGCCAATCTGGATCCCATTACACCGGAACCCAAAACGGCTACACTTTTTATGATTCTGTTTTTAGCTTGTATCATCTTTGGACTATTGATTTTGTAATGGTTGGGTATGGAATAATGGCATATTTTGATAACGTGTTAGTAGGAAACGGTGGGTTCGGCGAAGCAATTCAGGGTCGTTGTAGATTTGCATCATCATCACGGCGCCTTCTATTTCTGCTACCGTTTGTTCGGCATTCAAACGCGCCTCATCGGCCGGCATGAAGGATTCAAAAATGTTTTGTAAACAAAGGATCCAATCATTAAAAAACAAACGGATTTCTTCGGTGAATTCATCGACTACATGTACGGTTTCTAAACCTATACTGGTAAAAAAGCAGCCGTGGGATTCTGCCAGAAAGATTTCTTCGCTTTTGCCTGCAAGGTGCATCAATCTTTCAATCGGATTTAGGGCCTGAAGATGTTCGTTGTTAAACACTTCTGTTTGATAGCGCATTCTCAAATAACGCAGTACCTCCAACATCATAGATTCTTTGCTTTCGAAATAATGGTAAATGCTTCCTTTGAGCAATCCGCAATCCCTCGCAATGTCTGCCATGGATGCTTTGTGATAGCCTTTCTCCTTAAACACTTTGAGGGCGCTTCTCAACAGGATGTCTTTGTCTATTTTCTGAATGGGCACGTTACAAATTTAGTAAATCAAAGCATTAAACCAAACGTTTGTTTGGTAAAAAATTTGTAAATTGTCCAGCAGCGATCCCGTGCAGAAACAGACCTATTTAAGAGTATCAGAATTTATTTTCAAAAAAGATCAAATTCCGGGAAACAATTTGTTCGAGTGTTTGTTTTACATGTATATACACTAATTATATTCAATCAAATTATGAAAAAAATCGTTTTAAATCTTACCCTGATGCTGGCAGTAGCTGCCGCTTTTGTAGGCTGTAACAATGCTGCTGAAAATGCAGAAAACACCTCCACCGACAGCACGGCTGTTGAAACTTCTTACACCGTTGACCCGGCAGGTAGCCAGGTAATGTGGAGAGGTGACATGGTAAAAATGTATTTCCATGAAGGCTCTGTAGCCGTAAAAGAAGGAACATTCACAACCAAAGGAGGTTTATTGAGCACAGGTTCAATTGTGATTGACATGAACACCATTACGCCTTTAGATTCTGGTTATGACAATAAGGATCGTACGAAAGAGAAGTTGGTTGGACATTTAACCTCACCTGATTTCTTTGATATTGCCAATAATCCAACTGCGTCTTTTGAAATTAAGTCTGTCAATGGAGCAGAAGCTACAGGTATTTTAACTATCCGCGGTAAATCTAATGAAGAGACTATCAAGAATATTGTAATCACAGAAACTGCTGAAGGTTCAACCGTTGCCGGTGATCTTACTTTCGACAGAAAGAAATATGATGTTGCTTTCGACATGACCGTAAAAGACATGGTATTGAGCAATGACATCGCGTTAAAAATCACTTTGACCGGAAAGAAATAAGGTTCAATCCGAAACAACTTCTAAAGTGTTTTTCATTTGAATATGAAGGATCGGCTGTTCAGTCGGTCCTTTTTTTTTATGTTTCTTCTTGTTTTGAAAGAAGAAAGATGTGTCAACTTTTTTTAGGCATCGTCAGTTTGGAATATGAGATGATTGTGTTCATTTAATTATTGAACCCTGCTTCTTAATTCAAAAACAACGCTTTTAACTCCGGCGTTGGAATCATACAAGCATCCTTCTTGCCAAACCAACGGTAGCGATTTCGAGCGATGTAATCATACACCCAATCGCGTAAAAAGCGGGGAATGATGAAAAATATTCCGGCCAGGAACCAGGGGAATCCCAACTTCACCGCCAAGCGTAAAGCCGCCGTCGATTTTTGATATACTTTTCCATTTTCAAATAAAATAACACTCTGCGGAATGGCGTTCTCATCCGTTATTTTCAAATGCAATTTGGCCGTTTCGCCTTGCAGCGGCGCAAATCTGAATTGATGTTTTTGATCTCTTTTAATCAACCACTGAACAGAAGCATTGCAGAGGTTACATACACCATCAAAAAATACAATTGGGTGATTCGGAGTCATGAGAGCAAATGTAGGGATTTGAATAGAATTGACAGATCTTTAAGTGACTGTGGACTTTGCGTTTGAAAATCCATAATTTTACCAAATAAACAGATTTGATTATGAGCAACGCAATCATCAAAGGAATGGGGTTTTATGTTCCTCCCAATGTGATCAAGAACGCGGATCTTGAGCAAATGATGGATACGAACGATGCCTGGATTCAGGAGAGAACAGGTATTGAAGAACGTCGTTGGGTCAAGCCGGGAGAAGATACCACCAGTGGAATGGGCATTAAGGCAGCCAGAAAAGCCATCGAAAATGCCGGTTTACAACCTGCAGATATAGATTTTATCATATTTGCGACCTTGAGTCCGGATTTCTATTTTCCTGGTCCCGGAGTGCAAGTGCAAGAAGCATTGGATATTTCTACCGTGGGTGCCTTAGACATCCGCAACCAATGTTCCGGTTTTGTTTATGGGATTTCCGTAGCAGATCAGTACATCCGTTCGGGAATGTATAAAAATATTCTGGTTATAGGATCAGAATTGCATAGCGGTGGACTCGACAAAACTCCAAGGGGAAGAGGAGTTTCGGTGATTTTTGGTGATGGTGCCGGTGCCGCAGTGGTCAGTGCTTATGAGGGGAATGATCGGGGTATTTTGTCTACCCATTTGCATTCGGAAGGGAAGCATGCACGTGAATTGGCTCTAACAGACCCGAATACCTCGCGTTGGGTGGATACTCTTTTGAAGGAGAATGATCCTGAGGATATCAGTTATTATCCTTACATGAATGGCAATTTTGTTTTCAAACATGCCGTAACCCGTTTTCCTGAGGTCATCATGGAAGCGCTGAACGTCAATGGATATCAACCATCGGATATTCACATGTTGATTCCACATCAAGCCAATTTGCGCATAGCCCAGTTTGTGCAAAGAACCATGGGCCTCAAAGATGAACAAGTGTTCAACAATATTCAGAAATACGGCAATACAACCGCGGCTTCTATTCCCATTGCTTTGAGTGAAGCGCTTGAAGCCGGAAAAATAAAGCCCGGTGATCTGGTTTGTTTGGCGGCATTTGGCAGTGGATTTACCTGGGCAAGTGCATTGATTCGCTGGTAAATGGGCAATCGATTGGGTTTATGGGCTATGAAGATGGTAAACTAAAAGGGGATGGCTAAGAAAAAGTTAAAACGAAGACCCATAGGGATCTCGCCGGCAGCCCTGGTGCATGTCGGAGAGTCGAAGTTGGAAAAGACCAAAATCGAATTGATTCGGTATAATGCAGATTCATGCCAGGAAATTTGGTTTGAACAAGCCACTGATATCAAAAAGAGCGATATAGTGAAAGGAAGTGTAAACTGGTTGAATGTTTACGGCCTTTCAGACATCGCGTCCATCGAGCAAATTGGGAATGCCTTTTCCATGAATCGGTTTTTGCTCGCAGATTTGCTCGATACCAAA
Source organism: Bacteroidia bacterium (assembly GCA_044339595.1). GTDB lineage: Bacteria > Bacteroidota > Bacteroidia > NS11-12g > UBA9320 > CAZTGZ01. The sequence continues at coordinate 2,595 of JBIIVF010000074.1, read as the reverse complement.
CTCCGATCCAAAACAGAAGAACAGGATGGACACTTAAGCATATCCATTAAAGCACCGCATTGGGATGAATCCATCATCAACTTTGAAACGGAACAAATTTCGTTTGTGATGGGCGACGATTTTATCATTTGTTTTCAGGAAAAGGAAGGGGACCTGTTTGACTCAATCCGGGAGCGTATCCGCCTTGGAAAAGGCACAGTGAGACAGCGAGAATCGGGGTATCTGCTTTTTTTGCTGATGGATGTGATTATAGATCATTTTCTGGTGATTATAGATAAAACCCAGGACATTCTGGATGAATTACAACTCATCATTAATGCCAATCCTAAAGAACCGGATTTTCTGAGAACGCAGCATATTAAGACAGAGCTGATGCAAATCCGAAAGGCAGTATTACCCATCAGAGAATCCATATCACAATTGGTCCATGCCGAAGAAAAGTATTTTTCGGTACCTACCGAAAAGCTATTTGATCACCTCATCAGCAATATTACGGATTGTCTTGAATCGGTTGAAATTCAAAGGGAAATGATCGCCACCATGTCTGATATCTACTTCAGTCGCCAAAATGGAAAGATGAACGAGATTATCAAGTGGCTCACCATCATGAGCACCATTTTTATTCCATTGTCTTTTATTGCGGGGGTATATGGAATGAATTTTTCGTACATGCCGGAATTGAGCTGGCATTATGGTTACCCGGCTATTATGTCTTTAATGGTATTGGTGGTACTCGGATTATTGTACTTTTTAAGAAGGAAACGCTGGATTTGATCATTTATGATGACGGAAAAACCCAAGAAAATAATCGGAACCGTGGATTGCATTGATTTCCCCAAACTGGGTATGATGAATGTTCCTTGCAAAGTAGATACTGGTGCGGATACATCTTCTATCCATTGCGAAAAAATCCATTTGGTAGAAAAAGATGGAATAGAACACCTCGCATTTATCCTGCTCGACCCGAAATACCCGCAATACACAGGTGAATGGATACATGTGGCAGAGTTCAAAGAAAAGCGGATTAAGAGTTCTTTTGGTGATTATGAATTCAGATTTCAGGTTCGACTGCACATTCGCGTATTTGGTGAAACATATCAGGCCCGTTTCACCTTAACGGCAAGAGACAATATGAAGTATCCGATCCTGTTAGGAAAGCGATTCCTGAAAAACCGCTATTTAGTGGATGTATCACATGAAAATCTAAACCTTGAGTTTAAAACCAACAAGCTAAAGAATAACCATGGCATACTTTGAACCGGCATTTCTTGATTTTTTTAAAGCACTCGCACCGAATAACCATAAAGATTGGTTCGATGTGCATCGCAAAGAATATGAAAACCACGTAAAAAAGCCTTTCGAAAGGTTCATCGGAGATCTGATTGCCCGCATGGCCGAGACCGATGGTCAATTAAAAGCACTGCGGCCTTCCGACTGCATATTTCGCATCAACCGGGATATCCGGTTTAGTCAGGATAAAACCCCCTATAAGCTTCAAATGAGTGCCATTGTTGCACCGGGTGGCCGCAAAACAAGCACATCACCGGGCGTTTATGTCGAATTAACACCGGAACATGCGGGTATTTACAGTGGATTTTACCTGCCGGAGAAAGACCAATTGTTGCGCATCAGACAAATGATTGCCGCAAATGGTGCAACCTTTAATGGGCTCATCCACGATCCATCATTTTTAGCCTATTTTCCGGATGGAATTCTGGGAGAGAAGAATAAGGCATTGCCTGCCGATTTGAAGTCTGCGGCTGCAGCTCAACCACTTATTTACAACAAGCAATTTTACTGGAGACATTTTCTGGATCCTGAAACGATCTGTAAAGCAGATTTTATAGATACGATCCTATCCCATTATAGCGTATCTTTGCCGTTACTTAACTTTCTCAACAAAGCCGTTAATCCAGCCTGATGAACCGATACCAGCGATATTTCAATAAACAAGTCGTAGAACGAGAAAAAATATTCGAAAAACTCATGCGGGTCGCTATAGAACGCAGTACCCAAAGATCTTCATCCGGTGCATGGTGCTCATCTGAAATATTGAATCACCTTAGCCTCTCTGAATCCTGGGTGTTGCAGATATTAAAGAAGCAATTTCTGAAAGATCCGAATAGTTTTAAGAACCACGCCTTCAACAATACGCTTAGAAGCATGATGCTGAATATGTCGCTGATTTCAAATTTTAAATTTAAGGCCCCGGCAGTGGTGGCAGATTTGGTGGAATTGGAGACGCCGGTGGTGCTTTATGGTAAGTGGTCAGAGTTTAAAAATGAGATGACACAATTATTGAGTAATGTGCGCCCTGAAATGCAGAATAAACTCATTTTCAGACATCCGGTGGCAGGTTGGTTGAATTTGATGGAAACCCTACAATTCATGCAGCTACATCAGATGCATCATATACGGCAAATCATACATCGCGCAGGTTTGTTATGATCTAAGCTGTGTTAGAAGCTTGTTGATGGCTTTGGCTTCTTTTTTACTGAGTGTATGAAATATTTGGTCACTTTCCTTCGATAAAGTCTCTCCGGCTTGCAACAGTTCTTCGCCCAATGCGGTCAGGGTGATTTCAGAGGCCCTGCG
>JBIIVF010000204.1:0-3201 GCA_044339595.1 Bacteroidia bacterium | reverse complement strand
AGAATCCATTACATAAGGTAAAGAATCCATGGTGCTGGTCGGAGCCACGGCATCAATAATATTATGAATTCTCGGTGTAAAAATGGATGGGTTCTGATCAAATACAATTTCAGCCAAAGCCCGCAAACTATCGCCTGTTGACGTGCTGCCCTTTGCTCTGATGGTAAAATCAACATATCCTTCACCATTGTGTTTTGATGTATCGTTAACCGGCAGGAATCCTTTATTGCCATCTATTGGCGGTAATCCTGTGGCGGGGTCGATCGATTCAAAAATCCAAAATGCCTTTTTAGCGGTAGTATTGATACCCGCTGTAACATCCACATAAATACCCATTGAGTCTCTGAGATCGAGTCGTTTATAGTAGGCAGAAACATTTTTGGGTACTTCAATATTGAAGTTATTAAATCCGAAACTTGAAACCCTAAAGGTATTCATTTCCATATTAGGATCTAACGGCAAATCTACCGTTACGCGACTGGCAGGAGCTGTCGCAAACTTAGGGTCATTTTCAAATCGGATTTTATATGGCAAAGTTGCAGATCTAGCAACAAATTTCTGTTCTCCGTAACTCGGTGGCCCAATGATGTCATTTGGGTCATAAGAACATACAATAGGTATAAAAAACGCAAAGGTTGTTCGTTTACCAATACAACCATTTTTATCTGTGGCCACCGCGGTATAGAAGCCGGAAGACCCAACAGAGCCTTCGGATGCGATTGTAATTTGGCGATCATCGCCCCAATTATAAGTATAAGGTGGCGTTCCTCCGGAGGCAGAAGCTTCCAGATATATTTCAGGTCTGCGATCACAAGGACGGACATGGATACCTCCGCCTGAAATACCTACTTTCACAGGTTTTGGGGATTCAACTTTAGTTTGATCTACAGTTTCGCATTTTGCCACGGTATCCTTAACCCAAACGGTATAATTTCCTGTATCGCGTCCGGTTAAATCTTGACTGGTTGCCAAAACCGCAGTGGTTGTATCACCCTTATACCATTTATAAATTAGATCGGTTGTTTTGATTGTTCCTTTCAACTTCACGGTTAGGTCAATTTCTCCGTCTTTTTTGTCCGGGCAAGAGGCATCTGTAACATCAAATTCTAGCGTGATTGAATCTCCGCAGCACTTTTCTCCCACATTCACAGCATACCATGCATTACAGACTTGTTTATATTCTGACGAATTCTTACCATATTTGTCTTCTGCATAAAGTAAGGTAGCTCTTCTGGCTGCAGTATAATCAGAAGTTTGAGACATGTACATTCTAAGCGCTTTGAACGCAATTTCTTGACTTTTGGCTATGGTTATTCCAGTTACATCATAATCATTATTTTTATCATTTTTATCTTTGCCACCAATGGTCAATAGATAATACCAATAAGCTGCCACCTGAGAATTAAAGTGAACACCTCCAAAATCATATGCCCCGTCAGTCGGGAGCCAATTATCTCCTTTGTATGTATCCGGTAAAGACCAAGGGCAACTGCAACTTTTAGGATTCGACATTAATCTTTCTTGTGCATTTCCTGAGGAAGGTTTTTGCAATTCCTCAAACAAAGCCCAATTACCGCTTGCACCTCTCACATGGAATTCAACACTTGCGCCAAATATATCTGCCCAACCTTCATTTAAGGCACCACTTTCTCCTCTATAAATGAGTCCTGCGGTTCTTGAAATAATTGCATGCGAAAATTCGTGTCCACAAATATCCAAAGATACCCAAGGGTGCGTATTTGCATCCCCATCGCCAAACATCATGGCCTTGTTGCCATTAGACCAATATGCGTTAGCTTCATTCACCTTAAAATGCACCCAATTTCCGATATCAGAACCGGCATTGTCATAGGAGGTCCAACCATGCTTATCTTTAAAATATTCATACACTTTCAGAACATTATAATGCGCTTCTACGGCTGCTTTGTGATTCAAACTATCGAAGGCATTATTCGGATCTGTGAAGGAAACAGGTCCATTTTGTCTCGTTTGCAAATCATAGGTCTTAATTTTGTTAATGGTATCTTCCAAAACATAATGATTAACCCCACCCCCTGCATTCACTAATCGAGTATTTATGTTTACATTTCCAGTAAACAAGCTAGTTCCGGTACCATTAGCCGGGTGTAAATTAGCGAGAATTCCAACCGATTGCAGATTCTCAAGATTGATATATACCTTATATTCACCCGGGTCATCGGTCTCTAAAATCACTTCCGCGCAGCTTACCCATATTCCGTCAAAATGATCATTTAAAGGATAATACACGAGATTTATTTTGGGTTTTAAGTCTTCCGGATTCTGTCCCATTCTCAATTTAAGCTCAATAAGAGAAGAATCTTCATATAGATATCGCTTTTCTCCAAGAAATTCCTTGGCTGTTGAGATTAAAATAGAATCTGAAGGCAGTAAACTGCTTCCGGGTTTTACTTCCCGAGGCACGCCAATCACGGATCGAATTTCTCCTCCAACCCTTCTAACAATTAAATCAGAACCGACAAGAATTGTCTGATTATAGGTTTGAACATATTTCTTCACCTCTACCGTCCCTTCAGTAATCACTTCATTGAATGTGTACTGAGGAATTGTGTTCAAACGATGAATCTGACCAAGAATTTTGAAAAGCTCATTGTCGGTAGCATTCTTCCAATTGTCGGCAGGTTCTATATAATATAACTCATTTTTACTGTTGAAATCTTTGTCCTTCAATTCATACTCCTGAGCCTGAGCAATTGAAAAATTAAGAAACGAAAGAAGAACAACGAAGCTTATATTGATTAACTTTTTCATGACTTTTCTTAATTAGGTAATAAAATTGAGAATCCCAATGCTGTAGTTGAATTGGTATAAATGATAACACTTCCGGTTCCTTTGGGTCGTAAGACACCGGATGGCCCCGAGTCTTCTTCTAGCAGTATGTTTAGTGATGTTTTATTCTCACTAAGTCCCCCTGGCGTTAGCGAAATTGGAGCTCCCCCATTACTGATTATTAATAACTCACCATTGACCAAATCTACGTTTCCAGAATTACTAAAGTCTATTTTGAAAGAATTGGCAACATTTGTTCGTGAATTCGATGGCCGGGTCACATTAATTTCAATATTGGCTGCTGAGGTTGTAGTAACTTTCAATCCCCTGTTTAAGCTAACCTTTTCAAATTCGTTGGTTGCTGTGACATCATATAGACCAAGTTGAGCATCC
>JBIIVF010000203.1:0-3212 GCA_044339595.1 Bacteroidia bacterium | reverse complement strand
TGGAAGGCTCTTTGCCTTTGCCTCGTAAAAAGGTAAAAAAAGCTACGATCAAAGGTGTGAGAATTATCACCCAACCCGGATTGATAGATTGACTTAGATTGGTTGACCAAATACTGATACTTTCACCTTCTTGTGGGAGTTTTTCAGGGGCAACATTTCTGAAATAGACAGGATAATTGATTTCTTTTTTTACAATTCCATTTTCTTTCTGAAGTCTGAACTGTTCGTCATAAAGATTTACAGAATCTTTGGCGAACACTTCGGTTGATGAAAATTTGAGTTGATCAAATGCCTTTTCAGTTACTCCGGTAATCTGTCGATCTGTATATCTGTCTGCCCAGGTATTTAATGCTGATCCATTGAGTTTAAACACTGCCCAAAATAAAATAACAACGGAAAAAATGGTAAGCAGTGCACCTATTTGTTTCCTTTCTCCTATAGCAGCGCGGAAGTAGAGGTTAGAATAAAAGAAAACAACAGGAATGCAGGCAAAAATGAAAGCATCCGTGCTGTCTGATCCAAATATGTAACTGTTAGGGTTAGATTCAGATGCAACCCCTTTTATCATCCATCCAATTACCCCGAAAATTATTGAAGGAAATAGAATAAACATTACAATCTGACTAAAAGGCATGTCTCCTTTTTGGGTTCCTTTTTTAGCAGTAAAACCTTCGTAATGTTTGGTGCCGAGTAAGAAAACGCCAACGCCAATAAACATACCTACTCCTGCCGCGAAAAATGCCCATTCCCATCCAAGTAAAATCAGAAGAGCCGCTCCGAAGAAGTTACATATAAAGGCCCCTATATTGATACCCATATAGAAAATGTTATATCCTTCATCTTTTCGCTCTTTGTACTCCGGAGTGGAATAAAAATTACCTAAGAGGGTAGAAATGTTAGGTTTAAAAAAACCATTTCCCAGAATAACCAAGGTCATAGCAACATAGAGCATTGGTAGGGTATGAATACCCATCATCATATAACCGCATCCCATTAAAATACCTCCGACAATGATGGATGTGCGGTAACCCAGGTAACGATCGGCCAATAAGCCTCCAACAAATGGAGTTAGAAATACAAGCGCAATGAATGTTCCATATAAATCAGATGCTTCCTTTTCTGTCATGGCAAATCCACTTTCCACATTTTTAAGGTAAAGCGTAAATATGCCAATCATTAAATAGTATCCGAACCTTTCCCACATTTCAGAAAGGAAAAGATACGGTAGAGCTTTAGGATGATTTTTCCACATAATAAATAAATTAGAAAAGGAAGAAATTAGAAATCTTTTATCTGTCTAAATCGGGTTCATCATTTTGAACTTCAGTATTCATCATCTTTTGCAATACCCTTGTAAGAACAAAAAGAATAGCGGCTGCTACACCCGTCATAACGATAAATAGCATGAAGAACTCATACAAATTTGTGATTTGAATGCCTAAAAAGGAAGGGTATTTAACCGCAGCGCCTTCAGCAGCCTGACCGGAGGGTGGAATCAAAGCACTCAATGTACCTGCAAATTTATTTGCAGCAGCATTTGCTAGAAACCAAGTGCCCATCATCAATGAAGACAATCTAAGGGGCGCTAATTTCGAAACCATTGAAAGTCCGATTGGAGATAGACACAATTCACCCATTGTATGAATTACATATAAACCTACTAACCACCACATACTCACTTTGTCGCCCAGACCTAGTCCATGAACTGCAAATGCTATTACAGCATAGCCCATAGCAACCAATGCTAGTCCCCAAGCCATTTTAGTAGGGGATGAAGGCTCTAGCCTTCTTTTATATAGGAAACCCCAAAGAACGGTGAACAAGGGTGCTAGAGCAATAACTGCTAAAGGATTGATGGATTGAAAATATTCAGCCGGCATTTCCCAACTTCCTACATATCGATCTGTCTGTCTATCAGCAAAAAGGGTTAATGATGCTCCGGCCTGTTCAAATGCTCCCCAAAAGAATATCACGAAAAATGCCAAAATAAAGATCACGATGATTCTATAGGTTTCATGTTTTTTAAGACTCTTATCTGTGAGTATGAGTATCGGCATGAGGATCATGGATCCATAAATGAAGTAGCTAATGATATCGGTGTCAGACTTAAACCACTGTTTGAAATTAAGCATAAAGAAAATTATTCCGATAGAACCTAAAGTGAGCAACATGCTCTTTAAATCCATGGGTTTGACGGGTAATCCTATTTGTTTACCTTCCTCAGACATCAAATGAGTTTTCTGAAATAAAACGAACGTCAGCAAACCTACGAGCATGCCAATACAAGCGGCTAAAAAACCCCACTTATAATCTCCAAAAGAACTGCAAACCAAAGGAGAAAAGAATGCACCTAAATTTATTCCCATATAAAAAATGGTAAAGGCACTGTCAATTCTTCGGTCATTATCTGGATATAACTGTCCTACCATGGTAGAAATATTCGGCTTAAAGAATCCATTTCCAATGATAAGAGCAGTAAGCCCGGTCCACATTAGGCCAATTCCGCCATCCTGCCCAACACTCGCGCTTAAGAACATAAAGAATTGTCCAACCGCCATCAAAAAACCACCCACCACTATACTTCGGCGATTTCCGAGATATTTATCACACAAATAGCCCCCTAATAGAGGAGTTAAATATACTAAACCGGTATAGCTTCCATAGATCTCTGAAGCTTCCGCATCCGACATCAATAATACTTTGGTCATAAAAAGTATAAAGATAGCTCGCATACCGTAGTAGCTAAAGCGCTCCCACATTTCTGTGAAGAATAGGAAATACAACCCTTTTGGGTGGCTGGCTTTGGTGTTATTCATATTATTACGTGATTTTTGATTGCCGAAACTATGAAAAAAAATTACAAGTTTTCCAAAATAAATTTCGTCATGCGATGATAAAGATGAAAACGGGTGTTTCCACCATAGATTCCGTGGTTCTTGTTGGGATAAAATTCTGAGTCGAAACTCACATTTTTCTCAATCATCTTGTTCACCATTTCTACGGTATTCTGAAAATGTACGTTGTCATCTGCGGTTCCGTGAATGATCAGGTATTTTCCTTTGATCGAATCTACATGTTGAATGGGGGAGTTATCATCGTAACCTGCCGCATTCAACTGCGGGGTCTGCATGTAGCGTTCGGTGTAGATGTTATCATAATAGCGCCAATTGGTAACAGGTGCCACGGCAATGGCGGCTTTAAAATCCTTGTTT
>JBIIVF010000073.1:0-12203 GCA_044339595.1 Bacteroidia bacterium | reverse complement strand
GAACCAAAATATACGCATTGGACTATCTTACAATACACCGGTAAATCTGAATTTGGATGACGAATATTCATCCACCCTTAAAACCGTATTTGATACCGGAGCGGTGTACGATTACAGATCAGTCAAAGGAACCTATGCTTACGAAATTCAAACACCGGCCAAAACGACTTTGAGTGCGGCGTATCTGTTCGAAAAAAGAGGATTTATCTCGGCTGATTTCGATGCGGTGAACTACAGTACCATGCGGTTGCGCCCAGAAATCAATGAGTTTGAAGCAGCCAATGATATGATTCGATCAAAATACGCTTTGGCGTATAACATGAGAATCGGTGGGGAGTATGTACAAGACGTATTTCGCTTTCGTGCAGGATATGCTCGATACGGAAATCCGTTCAGAGACAACAGCAGCGAATTGTCAAGTCAGTCCATTTCAGGTGGATTGGGCATCAAAGAGAAAACCTGGGGATTGGACTTGGGCATCAGCCGATTGATTACCCAAGACATGGTGCAACCTTATGTGCTCAACAGAACTGCTGTGCCGGTAAGCAATGGTACATGGACCAACACACAAGTGATGGTGACCATGACCGCGAATTTCTAATGGAAGGCTGTATTAACGGCGGATGATCAGTTTTTCTCTGCTAAAGGTTCCGGCATCGTTGATTTCAGCGATGTACAGGCCATTGGCAAGAAAGCTTAAATCTGCACCTTGGGTGATTTCATCAAATGTAAAACTTCCAACCTGAGCGCCGCTTGCATTCATGATGCTTACCACAGCACCCGGTTTCAAAACATCCGAATACAGAGTGTTTTGAATGGGATTTGGGAAAAAAGTACGAGCAACCACGGTTTCGGGAACACTGAGTTTCCATATGGTAGTCTTGTAGGTGCCGGATGTGTTCACACTCGGATTCAACAGTGCATAAACATATACTTCCATATTGCCTTGACCGGCTTTGTCATATGGATAAAAGTGAAAGCTAAAGCTAAATGAATCGTTTTTAGACAAAAGAAAATCGGAAGAATCAACGGTTGCCGCATGACACTGTATGTTATCGCATACAGCAGACTCCCAGCCTGTGGCCAGAACATTGGATTTTCTTACCCATCTGAAACTGTCGTAATCAGAAAGATTGGTGAATTTGCTATAAATGGCCACATCAAAATTGTCTGAATATCCGTTCACTTCTCCAACTTTGGGAGAAAAATTTATTTGTGACTTAGATTCAAATCCACAAAAAGAAAGGAAAATCAAGAGCAAGGAAGGTAAAATGTGTTTCATATAAGTGTGATATAATTTTCAAAGATAATATTAACCCGAAATTTCCTGCGTTTGTGTCTAAGATTACAGTCATATTCTTGCCTTTTAAGGAAAACGGTGCATTAAATGAAGATAATAAATGTGTAAAAAGTGTTGATATATGGGATAATAGCATGTACTTTGTAAGTTGAATAAAAATATGTTCAAGGTTTCGGTAATCAGCATCTGGTTGGCGTTGTGGTTGGTTTGCCCTGTTGCAAAAGCACAGTTGGTAGTGGCAGATGGTATATCTCCCAACATCCTCGTTAAGAATGTGCTTTCAGGTGATGCAGGTATTGAAATCAGAAACATCGTTTATAAAGGATATGACCGGAGTTTGTCTTTGTTTGAAAATGGGCTCAGTGCCGGATTAGGGATTGATAAGGGCATCATTTTATCATCCGGATTGGCGGTAGGGGCAAAAGGTCCCAATTCTACGGGTACTTATACTTCAGGAGCAGGAGGCGCCGGAAGTGCCTTGTTGAATAAATATTCAGGAAACACCACCGTGGATGCGGCAGAATTACAATTTGAATTCAGACCACAAACCAGTCAGGTTGTCTTTAATTACATCTTTTCAAGTGAAGAATACATCGAATGGGTCAACAAAGGATTCAGTGATATTTTTGGTTTCTTCGTGGAAGGACCCGGTATTACCGGAGAGCAGAATGTAGCTTTGGTGCCCAATACCAATCTTTCTGTGTCTATTGACAACATCAACCATTTAAGAAATCCTGAATTCTTCCGGCAGAACAATATTTCCGGTTCGGTTTCATACAGGTTTTTGCAGCACGATGCGCAAACCACGAAACTCGAAGCTAAATTGACACTCATTCCTTGTGAATGGTACACCATCAAGCTTTCGATTGCGGATGTAGGCGATAACAACTGGGATTCGTGGGTGTTTATCGAAGCGCAGAGTTTTAAACACGAAACTGCCGTTGGAAAGGATACCTTTTACTGCGAAGAAAATTTTAACAAAACATTGAATGCAGGATATCCCGGCAAACGGGTATTATGGTCAACCTCTGATACCACGCAAAGCATTACCGTGAATAATTATGGTACCTATTGGGTGGAGATTTTCACTAATTGCGGATCATTTAGAGATTACATTACTATCAACCCGGCCATTAAGCCTTTTACCTTGGGTAAAGATACCGCCTATTGTGGATCGTTGCCGCCGCTTACCCTTGGGGTGAACAATCAGTTTTTTGAGCGATATGTTTGGAATACAGGAGACACCACTCCGGAAATAACACCAAAGTCAGCGGGAAGATACACCTTGCAAGTGTGGCGTTATGGCTGCACAGAATCGGCTGAAATCAATCTTGGCGTGAACCCTTATCCGCAAATTACATTACCGAAAGACACGATGTTATGTCAGGGCAACAGTATGGATATATCAGCAGGATCTTCTGTTTATCGGTATCAGTGGAGCAGCGGAGAAACAACTGAGCGCGTAACACTCAATAAGGCCGGTAAATGGTCTGTTAGGGCTGAACATAATGGTTGTGTGATTTCCGATACTATTTCAGTGACGGTGAGAGCACCGTTTAATTTAGATATCGGACCGAAACAATTGGTAAAATGCAGCCGGGATATAACTGTTCTGGATACGAGAATCCGAGATCGAGACGGATATGAGTTTAAATGGAATACCGGTGAAAGGGATCCCTATATTTTGACAGAGTTTGGCGGAACTTATTGGGTCGAAGTGAAGGACGTATACTGCAATTACACTGCTTCTGATAGCATTAAGATTATTCAATATGAAGGGGGTGCACAATATTTTATGCCCAATGCCTTTTCACCCAACAACGATGATTTTAATAATACATTTGGCCCGGTGCACGAGTTGCACAGCCTCAAGTCGTATAAAATGTTGATCTACAATCGTTGGGGAGAATTGGTATTCAAAACTGAAACACCTGAAGATCGTTGGGATGGCAATTTTAACGGAGCACCTGCAGATCCGGGAGTGTATATGTATATCTGTGAAATTCGTTCAACTTGCCTGCCCGACAAAGAACAGTTTAAACGCGGCGCGTTTAATTTGTTGAGATAGAGAAGATTTATTCTGCTTCTGCTTCTACGGCTTCAACCTCAGGAACCATGCGCTTTAACAGATTTTCGATACCGGCCTTTAACGTCATGGTACTCGATGGACATCCACTGCAAGATCCTTTCATCACTACAGTAACAACCCCTTCTTTAAAACTCTTGTAATGAATAGCGCCGCCATCCATTTCAACGGCTGGCTTCACATGGTCGTCAAGCAGTTGTTTGATCTTTCGGATGGCTTCAGTTTCTTCCTCTTCGCTCAATTCTTCCTTTTTGGTCACAACCGGTTCGCCACTTTCTACGTAGTTTTTTACAAATTCCTTTAATTCAGGAATCAGATCAAACCACTCACGGTCGGCCTGTTTGGTGATAGATATAAAATTATTCATGATAAAAACACCCTTCACAAAGGGGTATTCAAATAGTTTGGCGGCCAACGGGCTATTCTGCACTTTAGATGCATCTCTGAAATCTACACTGTCGTTAGGAAGAATCATCTTGCTGATGACAAACTTCATGGATTCAGGATTGGGAGTGGCTTCGCTGTAAACGGTGATTATTTCTTGCACGGTGATGTTCTTTAGAATGATTCTACAAATTTACAATTTAAACAACCAAATTGTTCATCCAGAACTGTGAAGGGTATCTTGATTTGGTCAATCAATATCAAAAGCCTGGACAAATTTGCACCATTGACAATATTCATCATTGCAACCTGTGCTGAATTCGCGATTCAGGATTTTGGCATACACTGTTTTGATTTGTTCTTTTACCTGCGTAACACCGCTTTGGGATACGTCGATGGTGAAAGATTTGAAATTTCCGTTTTTATCCGGTTCTACAAAATCAATTTCTCCGGCGGTCATTTGCCAGGAAAGATTGGGGTCGGCATCGATCAGAATTTTATAAAACATGATTTGTCTCCAGTAATCTCCCCCGAATCGCAATTCAGGATCTTCCTCCTCATATCCTTCACGGGGCGGATCTAGTTTTCTTCCTTTATTGTCTACACTGCCGGTTTTATAATCGGATACCCATACTTTTTGTCCATTCAAACTTACCCGATCGAGCTTACCATTGATGGGGATGTCATCCATTCGGGTATGAATGTTTTTTTCAATTTCGAAAGATTGAAAAGATTGCCACATTTCTTTTCGGGATAATATATAAGGATGGATAAAGCTCTTTCCGTATTCCGTCAGATGTTTGAGGTCTTTATCCGTAAAACCTGAACTGTAAGCAAACATTTGTTTTTCGAACAGATTTAAGAGTTCTATTTCTGAAGGTGTTTTTCCTTTTTTGATGTATTCGGTAAATATTTTTTCCAACACACCATGAATGGCTGATCCAAATGACATGGCCGAATTCTTCGCAGCGGGTACCCGCAATACTTGGTTGAAGTAGAAGGAAATCGGACATTTAAGGTAGGTATTCAAATGGGTTACGCTCAATGAATAATCTTTCAAGAAGCTATCCATAAATGCCTGTTCCGGCAAAGTAATTGGGCCTGTTTGGTCAGGAGGTACATAGGAAAGCATAAATTCAGTAATCAGATGGTCCGGCACATGAACTTCTTCTTGTTGCACAGATTTACATTCTATCATCTCTACCACAAAACGACTCGGGGAAACGTCTTTGCCATTGGTTTCATTTTCGTAGTATGAAACATTGAGTTGTTTCTTGGCCCTTGTTAAGGCTACATAGAACAATCGACGACTTTCTTCTATGGCATTTTCGTCTTTTAGGTTAGGATAGATTTGTTCAAGGCTGAAACGATCGTAAACCCGGTTCTTTTCCCAATGTGCCTCGGTGCAACCCATTAAGTAAACATGTTCAAATTCGAGCCCTTTGGCTCCATGCGCGGTCATGAGATTTACCCCATTTTCATGTCCATAAAGGGTCTGCATAGGAAGATCAAGATGGTAAGTTTCCATCATCTCGAGGGTTTCGAGGAAATCCGTTAAACTCAATTTCTTATTCCGTTCAGACTCCGCCTTCATAAAATCGAAAAATGTTCGAATGGCTTCCAGATTTCTTTCTTTATTCGGTGTCTTTAGCATTTGCCGCAGAAATCCGCTTTCATTAAGTAAGTGCCCTGTGGCTTCAACCACGGTTTGTTCTTGAAAAAAGCGCAGCCAATGATCCAATGATTCGATGGTATCCCGAACTTTAGATAAGGCATCACGATTTTGGATGCTTTGGTTTAGATCGCTGAATACAAATTCTCGAATATTCATTCGATTCTCAGCTGCCTTTCTTTGCAGGATAGCAAGTTGGGTAGGGGCATGTTTAAATTCGCTATAATGCAGGATTCTGAAAAGCAAGTTGCCTCCCGAAAAAGGTTTACGCATCTCTGCGTGCAGATAATTTAACAGAAGAATGAATTTGGCTACAATGGGATTGTCCAGTACGTTTTCCCTTCGGATGAGATTAAAGGGGATGTTAAGATCGGTGAAATATCGAATGAGTTCATCGGCCTGGCTGTGCTTGCGATATATAATGGCGATGTCATGCGGATGGACTTTTTGGTCGACCAATTGTTTAATTTCCTGTCCGAGATGCACGGATTCAGCATATGGATTTTTAAGCACCCTCACTTTGGCTGGTTTGGCATCTGCGATAATTTGCGGATTGGATGCTTTCAGGTTTTTATAGATCCCTTCCATTTGGTTCACCAATCTTTCTGAATTATGGCTGATCACTTGACCTGCTGCATCCAATATGGCCTGTCCGGAACGATAATTATTTTCTAGCAATACAGTGGTCAAATGCTTGTTATAATATTGGTAGAAGGATGTGATATTGCCTATTTCTGCGCCTTGAAATCTGTATATAGATTGATCGTCGTCACCTACAGCAAACAAATTGGGATTATCCTCCCAGAATTCAGAAAGTTTGCGGATAATTTGATATTGAGATCCGTTGGTGTCCTGAAATTCATCTACCAATATATAAAGGTATTTTTCCTGATAACGAGTGAGTACATCAGGGCGCTGTTCAAATAGATCAATCACCCATCCGATCATATCATCGAAATCATATCTTTCGGCGGCACTCATCTTTTTGCTGTACATGTTCCGAAGGTTCGCTGCTGCCATCAATTGATCCAATCGATTGTAAAGTTGGTCAAGATCCTTTTGTTTCAGATCCCCAACATTGTTCTCACCTGATTTTCTTTTATATCGGAATTCGGGGTCTGACAGGGCCTCTTCCTTTTTAGCATTGCATTTAAAGATGATTTCGTCCACGCTAATGCGTTCCCTTTTCATCAAAGAGAACAGTTTCAAAAGCGGATTTACATCTTGATAGACATTCCCTTTAAACTTTCTGAGGGGATGATTCGGTTTAAGTTCATCCAGAAGGGTTCTCATGATTTCGTGTTTCTCGATATCTGAGGCCGCCTGCCAATCGATATGATCAAAGGCTTCTTTATTTTGTTGAATTACCGCATTGCAAAACGAATGAAAAGTATGAATGTTCAATCGATAGGCATCCGGTCCGATGAAACTGGCCAATCTTTGTCGCATAGCCACAGCACCTGCATCGGTAAAGGTCATACAAAGAATGTTTTCAGGATGGGTATCGGTTTTGAGCAAAATATTTGCGATGCGGGCGGCAAGAATTTGGGTTTTACCCGTTCCGGGGCCGGCAATAACCATGACAGGTCCTTCTATGCACTCTACGGCTTTTTTTTGTTGTGCATTGAGTGCATTCAAAATGGTATAAAATGGGTCCATATCCGGATGGTTTTTATTGTGTCGGTAAATATACACATTCTGTTTTGGCAAGTTCATCGAAGGCGAAGTGTCAAAATTGTGTCATTAAAGGGAGGTGTTTAGTAATTTAAATGTGACAATTATAATGCTATAAATCAGATTATAAGCACATTAGCTATTTTGCGTGTCTGAATGACACAAAAATGTCATGCAACCATTCCCAATCAGGGTGTCAAAAAAAGGAAATTATCCTACTTTTGATAATTCCAAAAATCAATTCTTAAATAACGTTAATTAATAAAGTATGAAAAACAGTTTTACTCATTTCCTGACGCAAAGTCTGAGTAACATTCGAAAGCGCGCTTCCGTTTTGAAAGCAGTTTTGGTGTTATCAGGTGGTTTGCTTTTTCAATCTGCCCAGGCGCAGTCGCCGTATTGCAATGCAGCGCATAATGCGGGAGGTTGTCCAACTTGGAACATGTATTTAGGCGCTATTAAAATTACGCAAGGTACTAACACCATTTTTGACAAAACCAATGATGGTTGTAACCAAACTACAACACCAAACTACACCTTGATGTCAACCTCACCGGTAATGACATTGAATGGTGGAGCCAATTACACCTTTTCAACCCATACAGGTGCCAATTATCCTATTAATATTGGTGTGTGGATTGACTTGAATGGTGACCTTGACTTTAATGATGCCGACGAATGGGTGTCTAAAGGTTGGGCCAACATTAATAATGGTGTTGGATCCATGCAGTCAAGAAACTTTTACATTTCTTGTGCAGGCATAAAAGGAGGCACCACCAGAATGAGGGTTCGCTCTGATTATGGATTTAGTGCTGCCTTTACCCAGGCATCTGCTTGTGCTACCGTAAATTACGGTGAAACTGAAGACTACACCATTGAATTGGGCTTGCCAAAATCTTTGGCAGCAGGTTTCTTCATGCCGGATACAGCGTTTGTTAAGACTCCTGTGAATTTTGTAAACTCTAACCAAACCGGATATATCGGTCACTGGTGGGATGTTGATGACGATGCCAGTATTGAATATACTACCACCAATGCAAGACACAAATTTAACAGCGAAGGTAAATTCTGCGTTCGTCTGACCAGTCAAAACTGTTTGGGTCGCGACTCTATCTTAAAGTGTCTTCAAATTGTTAAGCCATCTGCGCCTCCGGTTGCAGACTTTATCTCTGACAAGAACATTGTAGAACTCTATGATGGATTTAAAATGACCGACTTATCTACCAATGGTGCCATTTACTGGGATTGGTATTTATATGACCCGACCGACTCAGCAAATACTCATTTAGACGGAAATAGCTTACCTCAATTAAGTGGAGGCGACGAGACCTATAATAAGAACCCTGAAATATTCACAGCCAAAGGAATCCCCGGATTTCCGGATGTAGGAAAATACACGTTCTGTTTGACGGCATCGAATGATGTGGGATCATCTGCAACCAAGTGTAAATCCAATTATGTAGAAGTAAACAGAGGAAACGAATTTGAGATGGGCCCCGGTACCATTACCAGTATCCCCGGCAATACCATTACCGCTCCATCCGGTGCAATCATCAATAAAGTAGGTGCAGGAGGAAATTATTCTACGCCTGAGTCTAACCTGGATGCTTTGATTGCTCCTTGTGCGGCTTCTAAAGTTACCTTGACATTTGAATATTGGACAGTACAAAGCAATGTGAACCTAAAGGTTTATGATGGCCCGAATGCTGCCGGAAAGCCATTACATACCGGTGCAGGATTTACTTCCACCAATCGCCCAACGGCTCCATTGGTAGCCAATTCAGGTGCTATTTACTTGTTGTGGAACTCAACCGGAACCGCTACTGCTAAAGGATTCAAAGCGAATTGGACATCGGTAATCGGAACTAAAACACCACCGACAGCCAGATTCAATGCTCCTGATACCATGTACAATGCTGTTGAGAATTTGTTCGAGAACACCTCTATAAATGCAGTAGGTGAAGTAGACTTTACCTGGACCGTGGATGGTGTAGAAGAAGCTACTACCAAAGACTTCCCAAAGACATTCTACTCGAATACAGCTTATGATGTTTGTTTAGAAGTAAGAACCTGTGCCGGAAAAGATACGTATTGCAAGAAAATTGTAGTATCCGCTCCGAACACTCCTGCCAATCTTGATTTTGTTGCAGATAACCGCAGACCAAGAGCAGGCGATGTAGTTACATTTAAGATTACCACCGATAAAGCGAACAAATACAGATGGACATTCTTCCCATCTACAACTACACCTGCTACTCCATTGGAGACTTTCAGCAAAGAGTTGAAAGTAACGTTCAACGCACCGGGTAAATACACCGTGTCATTGAAAGGATGGAATACTGTAGATTCAGCGAACTCGTTGAAGAGCATCATCAAAGATCAGTACATCGTTGTAGTGGATTATTGTAAGCCTGTGATTGGTGTAACCACCAGTGCCGACGTTGCCATCAGCAATGTGAAGCTTGAAACAACTAAATCTCCATCAAGCGTATTGTTTGATATTAAAGATGAAGCCAACAATACCTATACCGACCATGGTGAGAAAAATGAACCGGCCGTATTGACCTTCGGAGCACAATATAAAGTGACTGTAGATCGATTGACCAATATCAACAACATGACTCGCAAGGTTTGGGTTGACTGGAACATCGATGGTGATTTTAGTGATGCCAATGAATTGGTTGCTTCAGAATCATCTACCAACAGCATGAGCTTCTCAGCTAACTTTAATGTACCTGATTTGGATAACTCATTTGAAGGAGTAACCAAAATGCGTGTAGGTGTGAGTTATAACATCGATCCGAACGAGCCATGTGGTGCCATTAGTGGTGTGAAAGATGCCAACAGAATTGGAGAGTTTGAAGATTTCCCAATCAAATTGGTAAACGACAATTTGCCTCCGGTGTTGACCTTGAACAATGAAGATACTTTGTATTTGGAATTGAACGGAACGTACACCGAATATGGTGCAACTGCGATCGATCCAACCGAAGGAGATATTTCATCTAAAGTAAAAATCGTATCTGACGTAGATATGAGTCTGACCGGTATCTATTATGTAACCTATTCAGTAAAAGATGCGTCGGGCAATGCTGCCCCATCGGTAACCAGAGTGGTTTATGTGGTTATTGACCAGACTGCACCAACCTTGACACTTCAGGGAACAGATACGATGTACATCGAAGTATTTGGTACCTACACTGAACCAGGATTTAGCGCAAGCGACAGCAGAGACGGAAACTTGAACTCAGCGATCGTAGTAACCGGTAGCGTGAATACCAATGTGGTTGGTACTTATGTAATCAACTATTCTGTGCAAGATGCTCAGGCAAACAAAGCCAGCAAAAACAGAGTGGTGATTGTAAGAGATACAGAATCTCCGGTAATCAAAAACAACGAAATCAAAGTAATTGGTGGTGTGAATGTGGTACAAGTGCAATTACAATCTGTATTTGTAGACAGAACAGAAGTAACCGACAACTATTATGATGTACAAATGACCGCTACTCCCGGAACAGAAGGAGAAGCATTTGTAGATACCCGCGTGAAAGGAAGCACCGTAGTTACTTACAATGTAATAGATGGTAGCGGAAACGCAGCATCATTGATCATCAAATATGTAATCGAAGACTTTATTGCACCGATGATTAACCTGAACACTTTGGATACCGTATTACACTTGGTAAACACACCATATGTTTCGGTTGAAGCCAATGCTTCAGATAACTTATATGATGCATCACAAATCTCTTTGACCAAGACATCGAATGTTAATCCATTCGTACTTGGATTGTACAAAGACACTTACACAGCAACCGATGCTTCCGGTAACGTATCGACAAGAAATCGTTGGGTAAGAGTATATGACGGAAAAGCTCCTGAAATCAAAGGTAAGACCGGCGATATCTTAAGAGTGGGCTTGTACAGTGTGTTTGCATCCATAGATTATTTGCAGTTCAGCGATAACTATGACAACCCAACCACATTGAAAAACAATGCATCGGTAATCAATACCGACATCAACACTTATGTAGAAGGATTTTACACAGCAACGTTCAAAACCAAAGACAATTCAGGAAACGTATCTGATCCATTTACACTTTGGGTAGAGGTAAGCAGAAAATATCTTCCAATTGGAATCGGTGTTGAGAACATTACCTCAGACAACTTGATGAATGTATATCCTAACCCTAACAATGGAAACTTCACCATCCGTTTGAACTTGCCAAGCACAGAGAATGTAAGCTTAGAAGTTTATAACATGGTGGGCAGCAAGGTGATGGAAGTAGCCAACGGCAGCTTGAGCAACGAATCTTTTGAAGTGAACATGCCTGAATCAGAAGGCGGCGTTTATTTCGTAAGAATGACTGTAAACGGTACCGTTATCAATAAGAAAATTGTTCTAACCAAATAAGAACAAACGACATCTCGAATCATACAAAAGAGGTCATCCGAAAGGGTGGCCTCTTTTTTTTGAATTGTAAATTTGTCACAATTGTGTAGAATAATGCTTTCGTGACCGAATTAAACGGAACCATCTCATAATATTGAATCAAACAGTTGGTAAGAATATCGTGAGGATATTCAACCGTTTAGCTAAAAAATAATGATCAAAGTATGAAAAACAGTTTTATTAATTTCCTTACCCAAGACCTGTGCAACATACAAAAGCGAGTTTCCATTTGGAAGGCAGCTTTGGTATTAGCAGGGGGCTTGTTTTTTCAAACTGCTCAAGCACAGGCACCGTATTGTGGTGCAGCGCATACCGCAGCCGGTTGTCCTACGTACGATATGTACATTGGCGCTATTAAAATTACACAAGGTACAAACACCATTTTTGACAAAGCAAATGATGGTTGTAACCAAACCACCACCCCTAACTACACCTTGATGTCAACCTCACCGGTAATGACATTGAACGGTGGAGCCAATTACACTTTCTCGATGCATACAGGTACCAATTATCCGGTGCATCCTGCTGTTTGGATCGATTTGAATGGTGACCTCGACTTTAATGATGCCGATGAATGGGTATCTAAAGGTTGGGCAGATATTAGCAACGGTGTTGGATCCATGCAGTCAAGAAA
>JBIIVF010000072.1:0-12238 GCA_044339595.1 Bacteroidia bacterium | reverse complement strand
GCTTGAATGGCGCATTGTGGAACAAACCACCTTTACAGAAGCAGGCAAGAAGCAAATACATGACGATCGGCTGTTTTTTGATGACTCGCTCTCGGATGCTTTTTCAAATCGCAATATCGACTTAGTGATGTTCCGATGTGTGTTGCCTTACCTCGAACATCCTTATGAAATTCTGGAAGAAACGCTCAGGTTGAAACCTGCTTATATCCTGATTGACCGCAATCCGTTTATCGAAGGAAAAGATCGGATCTGTGTTCAAAAAGTTCCTAAGAGCATTGTAGATTCTTCCTATCCCGCCCATTTCTTCAACAAAAACAAAATGCTCGATTTCCTGACCAGGGATTACGAAGTGGTTTTTGAAACTTTCGATCAGGAAACCGTTAACATTCGTTGCTCCTATGATGGCATGCTGCTCCGCAGGAAATCCCAAACAACTTGATTGGGCAGTCTGCCTGAATACACTAACTTTGCCCTGTTATGTCACTGATCGCCCGGCTTAAAGCTTTCAAAAAGAAAAATGATTTCAATCCAGGCATCACGGCCCTGATTTACAATCCTTTTTATTTTGCCAGAAAGGGTTTGTTCAAGGCGATGCGCGCTGAGGCTCCGCATTTAACCGGCGATTTGCTGGATGTGGGGTGCGGTCGTAAGCCCTACCGCCATTTATTTCAGGTAAAATCTTATGTTGGAATGGATATCGAACAATCAGGGCACACGCACGAAGATGAAGACATCGATGTGTTTTATGACGGCAAGAAGTTCCCATTTGAACCCGGATCTTTCGATGCGGTGCTGTGCAATCAGGTGTTCGAACATGTGTTTAATCCGGAAGAATTTCTCCTGGAAATCACGCAAGTCCTGAAAAAAGATGGTCAATTGTTGCTTTCTGTTCCTTTCGCATGGGACGAACATGAACAGCCGTACGACTATGCCCGTTATTCGTCTTTTGCCTTGCAATTTCTACTCGAAAAAAACGGGTTTAAGATTGTTTCGCATCACAAATGCATGAATGATATCCGTGCGGTACTGCAGTTGCTCAATATGTTCTTGTTTAAAAAACTGGGGGGCAGCAACAAGTACCAAAGATTGCTGGTAACGCTGATTTTCATAGCCCCGGTGAATATCCTCGGCAGCTTGATTGCCTTGATTCCGGCAAAGAATGACGATTTGTATCTCGATAATGTAATCCGCGCTCAAAAGTTATAATCGTGGTTTTCTGTACCCTCTTTAATCAATACTATCTAACCCGCGGACTGGCGCTTTACCAAAGTCTGAAAGAAACTTGTCCGGAGTTTAAACTCTATGTATTTGCCTTTGATGATTTTACCTATGCGCACATCCGGCAGATGAATCAACCTGATTTGGTGGCTGTTTCGCTCGAGATGTTTGAGGATGACGCCCTGTTGAAAGTGAAACCCACAAGATCCTTTGCCGAATACTGCTGGACCTCCACTCCCTCTACCGTGTTGTGGGTATTGAACAATACGGACGAAACATCCTGCACTTATGTAGATGCCGATCTTTATTTCTATCACAATCCCCAGATTTTGCTGGATGAAATGACAGAAAATGAAGCTGTTATGATCACTTCACACAATTACACACCGCGTTACGATCAAAGTGCCTTATCCGGAAAATATTGCGTGCAATTCATGTTTTTCAGAAAGACAGAAAAGGGCTTAAAAGTGCTGAATTGGTGGCGCGATCGCTGTTTGGAATGGTGTTATAACCGTCATGAAGAAGGAAAATTTGGGGATCAGAAATATCTCGATGTTTGGCCGGAAATGTTTGAAGGGGTGCATGAACTGGAGCATGCAGGGGCTTTGGCTCCATGGAATATTCAACAGTTTAGATTAAAAGATCCGGTGAAGAAAACCATGCTGAATATCAAATCGGGGGCAATTTTCCCTGCGGTCTTTTTTCACTTTCACGGGGTGAAATATTATGCCAATGGAAAATTTATCTATGCTCCGCGATCCTACACGTTAAAGCCTGTAATTCGTCGTCACTTTTATGAGCCGTATTGTGAAGTGCTGATTCAACAGCAAAAAACGCTTCACGCAGATGGCATGGGAACCCAAAGTGGCAAACAATATTTTAGGGATAAATGGTTAAAAGGGCATGTGGCGAATGTGAAGCGGAATTGGGGGGAGTGGGTGTTGGGGAGGTTTTAGGCAAAAGGTGCTAGGTAAAAGCATGCCTTTGACGTTGATCAAATCAGAATATCTTCACTTCCAAGAATCCTAAACATTTGAAATGGCGTTAGTTCGATTTTGAAATGGGTAAAAAGGCGCTTTACTTTTGACTTTTTTTAATTTTACAATCGTTTTTATAATTTTATAATCCTCCACCCTTCAAGGGTGCCACTCCCTTGAAGGGATAAGAACCCTTGAAGGGTGTCAGTCCCTTGAAGGGTTGTCATTTTTATCCAAAACAGCATTCGGAAATCACTTTCAATGCCCTTATTTTTGTTGCATGGCCCATATCATTTCGGTTCCGGCATTTTCAGATCATCGCGGTTCGCTGCATGTGCTCGAAGGGGTGGTACCTTTCGACATCAAACGCGTTTATTTCATACATGGCGTGCCGGGTTATCCGCGCGGTGGACATCGCCACAAGAAATCCATTCAGGCCCTCGTTTGTGTAAGCGGTTCTTGCCTTATTTATAACCACAACGGTCAAAAAGAAGAAGAATTTTTGCTCGATAGTCCGGACAAATGCCTGTTATTGCAACCGGAAGATTGGCACATCATGAAAGATTTCTCTCATGATGCCGTTTTATTGGTATTGTCATCTACCCCTTACGACATCAACGATTACATTGATACACCCTATTCATGACCATAGAATACGAAAATCTACGACTGCTGAATCAACCTTATTCAGAAGCCTATAAAAGAGAATTTGATGCCCTGCTTGAATCGGGATGGTTCATTCTGGGTGAAAGGGTGAAAGCCTTTGAAAATCAATTTGCCGATTATTTAAAATCAAAATATTTCCTCGGTTTGGCATCCGGACTTGATGCGCTGGAAATTGCGCTGAAAGTATTGGATTTGCCTCCCGGCTCCGGGGTCATCGTACCGAGCAATACGTATATCGCTACTATCAATGCGATTTTAAACACCGGGCACAAACCTGTTTTTGTGGAAGCGGATCCCAATACCTGCAACATTGATGCAAGTAAAATAGAGGAGAAGATCGATGCCAATGTGCGAGCCATGATGATTGTGCATTTGTACGGCTTGCCTTGTCAAATGGATGAAATCAACCGCATTTGCCAAAAACATCAACTTTATTTGATAGAAGATTGCGCTCAAAGTCACGGGGCAACCTTCAACGGACAACAAACCGGAACCTTCGGAACGTTCGGGGCATTTAGTTTCTATCCTACCAAAAATTTGGGTGCATTGGGTGATGCCGGCGGTATGTCGATACAAGAAGATGCTCTGTATGAAAAAGTAAAAGCCTACCGGAATTACGGAAGTCATGTAAAATACAAAAACGAATACATCGGAGATAATTCGAGACTCGATGAAATGCAGGCGGTATTCTTATCCGTAAAACTCCGTCACCTCGAGGCCATCAGCGAACATAAACGCAAACTGGCAGCGCTCTACCATGCACATCTCGATGGAAACAAGTTCATCAAACCCATCGAACCGGAAGGATACAGACATGTGTATCATATCTACAATGTGCGTCATCCCGAAAGAGACCAACTGAAAGCTTATCTGCTCGAAAACGATATCCGCGCCGACATCCACTACCCCATTGCACCCTGTGATCAAAAGTCGATTCAAGATTTTTACAAAGCCAAAGGCTGGGTTATTCCGGAGGATGATTTTAAGATATCGCGCCAAATTCACAATACTGAATTGAGTTTACCCATCAGCACCATTCACTCTGAAGAACAAATATTAAAGGTCATCG
Organism: Bacteroidia bacterium; assembly: GCA_044339595.1. Classification (GTDB taxonomy): domain Bacteria; phylum Bacteroidota; class Bacteroidia; order NS11-12g; family UBA9320; genus CAZTGZ01. Next base: position 8,308 of record JBIIVF010000072.1, on the reverse strand, counting down.
AAGTGATGAACAAGTTCTGAAATCCTTATTTTCGAAACCCATAACAACGCAACCATGAAAAAATTTGATTTCAAATCCCTTTTACCTCATTTACTCATTGTAACCCTCTTTTTCATTGCCGGTTATATCTTTTTTATGCCCAATTTTCAGCATAAAAACCACAGTGAATCAGACATGAGTCAATTCAATGCATCTACCACCGAGATCAACAAAATCAAAGATAAAGAAGGCAAATATCCGGGTTGGACCAATGCCATTTTCTCGGGGATGCCTACTCAAATCATGGTCGGAAAATCCACCCAGAGTGTGATCGCCAAAGCCAACTATCTAACGCCGTTCGATTCCTGGACCAAATACCCGTTCAAGATTATTTTCATCAACATGATCGGGTTTTATATCCTGTTGTTGTGCTTCGGGATCGACAAATGGTTGAGTTTTGCCGGAGCCATCGCCTACGCATTGGCCACTTATTCGATTTCGAGTATTGAGGCGGCCCATTATACGAAAGTGTTGGCCATGGGCATGATGCCCGCGGTCATTGGTGGATTTTACCTGCTTATCCAAAAGAAATATATCCCGGGATTGTTTGTGATGGCTTTCCACTTGGCCATTCAAACCCGATTTTATCACTATCAGATTTCGTATTATACCCTGATTTCGTTGTTGATTTTCGGGATCATCTTCGCAGTATTCGCCATTAAACAGCATCAGGTAAAGCACCTTATTTACGTGTTTTTACTGAGTGTGGTGGGCATCGGTGCAGGGTTTGTGTCAGATATTGGCCAGTTGCGTTCTACCCTCGAATATTCTAAAACTTCTATGCGCGGTGGTTCTGAACTCGCAGGAACCGAATCAACTGAAGAGGCAGGCAATTCGAATGTAACCACCAAAGGGCTTTCCGTTGACTACGCCTTTTCGTGGAGTTATGGTATCGGAGAAACCTTTACCACCATCATTCCATCCTTTTCCGGGGGCAGCACGGCAGAAACACCGGGCAAAAGTTCTGCTCTTTACAAGCATCTGATTGCCAACAACGTACCGGTGACCGATGCGCTTCGAATCGCCAAGCAACCCCTTCCTACTTACCACGGCGCCATGCCGATGACCTCCGGTCCGGTGTATTTTGGAGCCATTTTGATGTTCCTTTTTGTTTTGGGAATCATCCTGATAAAAGACTGGATCAAATGGCCTATCATCGGATTGGTGGCTGTTTCCCTCATCTTGAGCTGGGGTAAGAACCTTGGATTCATCAATAATTTATTGTTCGAATACCTCCCTTATTACAATAAATTCAGAACCCCGATGATGGCGTTGTCTATCGCACAGTTTGCCATGCCGCTACTCGGCTTGATGGGGCTCAACAAATTGCTCACCGATGCGCGACCATTGCCACAAAGAATGAAAGACTTGAAACTCGCAGTCTACATCTCCGGTGGGATTATTTTCGCTTTTGGGGTATTGTTTTCCTTCTTCTATGATTACGGCGGACTGAATGACGAACGCATTGGCAATCAGGTGATCGTGGATGCTTTGATTGCAGAAAGAGGCTCGATGCTTCGTATGGATGCCTTCCGGTCTTTGGTATTGATCGGTTTGACCTTTGGAGCGATTTGGGCTTTGTTCAATCAAAAAATTAAAAAACAGGCTTTCTATGCAGTGTTTGCCGGATTGATGATCTTCGATTTGGGCGGGGTGGCTAAGAGATATTTGCCTTGGGATGAATTTAAATTCAAAGACAAAGACATTCAATCAGACATCCAACCTTCGATGGCCGATCAGCAGATTTTACAAGATAAAGATTTGCATTACCGCATATTTGATTTGGCCCGCGATCCTTTTAATGACAATACGTCTTCCAAATTCCACCGACTGATTGGCGGATACCACCCGGCCAAATTGAGTCGCTATCAAGATTTGATATCCAATCAGATTGCCAAACAAAATCAGCAGGTGTTAGACATGTTGAATACCAAATATCTGATCGGCAAACCCGAAAACAGCGAGCAGGAAATATCTCAATTGCGCCCTACTGCCCTTGGCAATGCCTGGTTTGTTTCGAATCTGAAATGGGTAAAATCGCCCAAAGAAGAGATGGATGCGTTGACCACGCTTAACACTCGGAATGACGCCGTGGCCGATGAAAGCTTCAAAAGTAAGTTGGGCAGTTTTGCCGTTACTCCACCCGATTCATTGGATAAAGTAGTGCTCACTTCATACCATCCTGATTTGATGCAGTACAAATCTGAATCTAAATCAGGCGGATTGGCCGTTTTTTCAGAAATATATTATCAACCCGGATGGCAGGCATTCCTGGATGGCAAACCGGTTGAACATATACGTGTGAATTATGTACTTCGGGCCTTGCCTATTCCGGCCGGAAATCATGAGATCAAATTTGTGTTTGAAGACAAATCTGAAAAAACCGACCATACCATTGAATTGCTGAGCTCTCTTTTCATCATACTGTTGTTGCCGGCAAGTTTGTTCTTGTACTTCAGGCGTAAGGATGAAGCCACCGCCTGATGAGCTTGCTCCTCAGCATTGTCACCATTACTTATAATAACCTGGAAGGTTTGAAGCGGACGTGCCGTTCGCTGGATGAACTAAGAAATCATGCTGAGGTAGAATGGATTGTGGTAGATGGAGGGTCAACGGATGAAACGGTTGATTTTTTGAATGCTGAAATACATGTTCGCTATAGCAGTGAACCGGATAAGGGAATTTATGATGCCATGAACAAAGGCATTGGTAAGGCTAACGGAAAATATCTCTGGTTTTTAAATGCAGGGGATATATTTAATCCCCACAACAATTCCGGACAATTGATCATTCATCTGCAACAAGATTATGATGTACTATATTCTGATACTTTGTTGATGGATGCAAACATGGAGATTCTTGGACTCCGTTCGGAACTCACAACCAGAAATTTACCTGCCCGACTGGATAAAAAATCACTGATCCGGGGAATGGTGGTGGGGCATCAGTCATTTATCGTAAAAAGGGAACATTGCCCCTTATATGATCTTCAATGGAACCATGTGGCTGACTACGAATGGATGATTCGTGTTTTAGAAAAAACCAGTATCATTCATTTTCTGCCCATTCCACTGGCTTGTTTCGATACAACAGGACATTCGTCTTTGAATCGCCTGGCCAGCAATAAAGAAAGGATGAAAGTGATGGCACAACATTTCGGATGGTTGGTAACCTGTGGGCAACACCTGAGAATTATTTGGGTAAATTTGAAACGTACCGTTAATCGAAAATCGGCTTATTAAAAAATGCAATTCAAAGACATCCCCGGAAACCATAAAGAAAAAGAAATCCTGCTTCGCACCTACCGCAGCGGGAATACCCCTCATGCCCTGATGTTAACCGGCCCGACCGGAAACGCAAAACTGGCCTTAGCCCTGGCATTTGCGCAGTTTTTAAATTGCAAGATCCCCGGCGAAGATGACAGTTGCGGAACCTGTGATAATTGTCATATGGCGAGTGGTTATGTGCATCCGGATATACATTTTTCGTTTCCTACCATCCCCAAAAAATCAGGAGATAAACCCATCAGCACTGATTTTTATGAACCTTGGCGCAGTGCTTTGAAAGAAAATCCATATCCCGATTATTACTATTGGATAGAAAAGATCAGTAAAGACAATAAACAAGGCAATATCACGCGGGAAGAATGCCGCAGCATCATGAACAGATTATCGCTCAAGGCATTTTGTGGCAAGAGCAAAATCATGATCATCTGGTTACCCGAATACCTTGGATCCAATGGAAATAGTTTGCTCAAAATATTGGAAGAACCACCCAAAGACACCTATTTCTTTTTGGTATGCGATGATTTAGACACCATTTTACCCACCATTTTATCCCGCACCCGGATCATCAAAACGTCGCCTTTTAGCGAAAATGATATTCGTGGTTACTTAGAAAAGGAAGATGTGTTGGATGTTGGGATGCTGAACCAAATTATTTTTATGGCCAACGGGGACATGAATCGCGCCCGGCAGCTGATGCTAAACACCGGAGATGATTTCTCTACGTTGTTCCGTGAATGGATGCTGATGTGCTACAGAAGAGATATGGCAGCAAGCATCGAGTGGTGTAATACACAAGCCGGATTTCCTCGGGATGTAATGCAAAATTTTCTGAAAAACGGATTGTATATTTTGAGGGAATGTTTGCTGATCATGAAAATTGAAGATTACCAAACCAAAGTACCGGTAAGTCAGGTAGAGTTTGTGAAGAAATTTTCTAAAATCTTAGACTCTGAAGCCATTGAAGCTTTGTATTTAAAAATCAATGACGCCATTTATCATACCGAAAGAAATGTGAATGCCAAAATCATGTTGTTTGAGCTATCTTTGAAAATTCAGGATATTTTTGAAAGCGCTAAAAAAAGATTAGAAATTAATATATGAGTTGCGGATCATGCAGCAGCGGAGGCTGTTCACCTGCGGGGTGTGGAAATAATGGAACTTGTGGTACTTCGGGCTGCAACAAATTGAATACCTATGACTGGTTGAAAGACATGGTTTATCCTTACAACCATAAACCTTTCGACATTATAGAAATTGTTTTTAAAGGCAATCGAAAAGAATATTTCAGAAATTCAGAAGGATTGGATTTATTTTCCGGCGATGCGCTGGTACTTGAATCAGACCTTGGGCATGACATCGGCCACGTTTCACTGAGTGGTGAGTTGGTGCGACTTCAGCTTAAAAAACTGGGATTGGATGAAGACAATAAAGCCTTCAGAAAAATATACCGCAAGGCCAATGATAAAGACATGTTGCTTTATCAGGAGTCAAAAGACCGTGAATCGGCTACCCTTGAAAGGGCAAGAACCATTGCCATGCAGATGAAGCTCGAAATGAAACTGAGTGACATTGAATTTCAGGGCGATGGAAAAAAAGTTATCTTTTTCTATACCAGTGAAGGCCGTGTTGATTTCAGGGAACTGATTAAGCGATATGCCACTGAATTTAGGAGCCGGATTGAAATGCGTCAGGTGGGATACCGCGAAGAGGCATCGAGGTTGGGTGGCATTGGCAGTTGCGGACGTGTGCTGTGCTGCAGTACCTGGTTGACCGATTTTAAATTGGTAACCGTTACCGCAGCAAAAAATCAAAATCTTTCCATCAATATGCTCAAGTTGAGCGGTCAGTGCGGTCGTTTAAAATGCTGCCTGAACTATGAACTTGACACCTATCTGGAAGCTTTAAATGAATTTCCACGCTATGATGTGGTTAAAATAGAGACCCAGGCCGGGGTTGCTTCTTCGCAGAAAACAGACATTCTAAAAAGATTGATGTGGTTTAGCTATCCTCATAACAATGACTGGATTCCGGTTCCATTGGCGAGGGTGAATGAAATCATAGCCTTGAATAAAAAAGGACAAACCCCTGAATATTTGGTTGAGAAAGTGGAAATCACCGAAGTTGAACCATTAAAAGGATATGGCGAAGACGACAAAATCGGAGAAGGCAGTCTCACCCGTTTGGATAAGCCCAATCAGAAAAAGTCGAAAGGACCGTTTAGGGATAAGCGCAGAGATGGTGGAGGACAAGGCAATAGAAACCCGAACCCTAATCCAAATAACCCGAGAAATCAACCCAGGGTAGACGGAACTGCTGACGGTCAAAATCGGAATCCTGAAAACAGACCACCGAATGATGGACAGAACCGAACGCCATCAAAAAACAATCAAAAGCGAAGGAATAACAACCGCAACCGAGGAAATCGACCACCGAATCAGGGGCCGAATACAGTTCAATAAAGCTTATAATTCTGTTTTCTCGAATCGGGGAACTTCTATCCCATTGACCATTACCTTTTCAAGGAACATGCTCAGGGGTCTAACCCACATGGCTCCGGGAAATTCGTTGCTCTCATACAACGGTTTATACAAAACCATTTTCTCCAAACTTTCGCTGTGAATGGCTATGCCTAATACTTCATATAAATTCCCCTTATAATGGCGGTAAACACCTTTTGATAATTCTTCCATTTGATTCTTCATAAAAAAAGAAGGGGCAAATGTTTCCATTCGCCCTTGCCTTTTGACATAATTTATTTAACGCATCAGCGCAAATCTTCTGGTTTCAACGCCTCGGCTGTTCAGGACTCTCACGAAGTAAGTTCCTCCAACAATTTCCTCACCGATGGTCAGTTCAAAAACATCCATTCCTACTACTTCATAGCTTTCCAATACTTTACCTATTCGATCCATCAATTCGATGGTGATAGGTTCATCCAAGCCCAAACTGGCCAGATTCACAATGGTTACCTTACCAAAGTTCGGATTCGGATACATTTTGATATCGGCAGGTGGTGGCGCCAATTCTACTACTACGGTATCTTTGGTGTTACAACCTTGTGCATCTATTACCGTAACAATATAGGTTCCGGTGGTTAAGTTTCTGGCTGTATCGTTTTCTTGGGTACGTGGGTCGTTCCATAAGTATGAGTACGGTGGGGTTGCGCCGGTTGCCATGGTCCAGGCAGTACCGTTGGCATCTCCTTCGGTGGCTGAAGTCGCATCTGATTCTAATTCAAGTGCACTTGGTTCATCCACAAAAACACTATCGATCAATACGCAATTCTTCTGATCGGTAATGGTCACTTTATACCAACCTTTAAAGAGACTGGTAATATTTTGTGAAGATAATCCGCCGGACCAGCTAAAGGTATAGGTTGGAGTTCCACCGGAAACGGCCATCGCCACACTACCTGTATTGGTACCAAAGCAATTCACATCGTCGGCGGTCAAGGTTGCGGCCAATGGTGCAGCAGGCTGAGTTACGTTGATGCTATCCTTGCGCACGCACAAATTGGCATCGGTAATCGTCACTACATATTTGCCTTGTGTAACCCCATTCAATTCGCGGGTTGTTGCGCCATTTGACCAACCATACGCGTACGGCATGGTTCCGCCGCTAACCACATTACCGATTCTTCCGTCTGTTCCACCAAAGCAATTGACACTGGTTTCACTAAGTACAGAATTCAAAGGAGCAATCGGCTGATTTACAAAGGCTGAATCGATCCAGATACAACCATTGGTATCGGTGACGGTTACCTTATACCAACCTGTAGTCAAATTGCTGATATCCTGTGAAGTGGCACTATTGGTCCAAAGATATTGATAGGGGATAGTTCCTCCCGCAATGATCAGATCCACTGCCCCATCATTTCCCGCAAAACAGCGCACATGGGTAGCATTTAAAGCTCCGGTAAGCGGTGCAAGCGGTTGGGTAATAACGAAAGTATCGAGCCATTCACAATTGTTCTTATCTATCATCCTCAAGTAATAATTGCCTTCCGGTTCATTGATCAGGTCTTCTGTATTCTTGGCATTACTCCAGATAAACTGATAAGGCAAAGTACCTCCGGATGGCGAAATGTTGATCGCACCATCCGAACCATTATGACAATTAACATTTTTAACTGAATCTGTCAAAGCCAGAGGCGCTGCAGGTTGATTGATAAAAATGGTATCCCTCTTCACACAAAGGTTAAAGTCTGCGGTGGTCAAGATATACGTTCCGGTAATTTTTCCGCTGATGTTGTTCACGAGTTCTCCGGTGCTCCACTTATAGGTATAAGGTGTGGTTCCTCCATTGATAGTGACTGTGGCATTTCCATCACGGCCGTTGTGGCAAAGAACATCATTGATGGTCACAGCAGAAGTAAGCAAATTTGGCTCGGTAATCACCATGGTATCTCTAACGGTACAATTGTTAAAGTCAGTTACCAATACAGTGTAGGTGCCGGCGGTTAATCCGGTCAGGTCTTCTGTAGAGGCTGTGTTGCTCCAAAGATACGTGTAAGGTGTAACACCACCTGCAACGGTCAGGTTGATGCTTCCATCCGATCCATTTTTACATTTCACATTGAGTTGGGTATGGTTTGACACCAGGAGCGCTGGTTCGGTGATGTCAATGGTATCAAGCAATGTACAATTGTTGAAATCAGTGACCAACACGGTATAACGTCCTGCGGTTAATCCTGTGACATCTTGAGTCGTTGCGCTGTTGCTCCACAAGTAATTGTAAGGAGTAGTTCCACCATTTACGGTGAGGTCAATGCTGGCATCATTTCCGTTTTTACACTTCACATTTTGTTGTGTATGACTTGTTGTAAGTTGCGCAGGTTCAGTAATATCAACGGTATCTCTAACAATACAATTGTTGGCATCGGTAATGCGAACGGTATATCTACCAGGAGCCAGGTTGTTCAAATCCTGGGTTGTAGCAGCGTTGCTCCACAAGTATTGATATGGTGTTACGCCACCGGTAAC
>JBIIVF010000202.1:0-3248 GCA_044339595.1 Bacteroidia bacterium | reverse complement strand
GTTGTGTTCAATGGAATCTTCGCCTTAGAAAATTTAAGTATTGCGGCAATACTCCCCTTGGCAATCTCTTTTAATGCATTGGTATCCATTGCAGAGATGTAATCCCGATCGGTATGATATTCAGGGTAATTGCTGTATTGATACAATCCGGTGATGCGATAGCCCAAATCTTCAAAGGGCATATAATCAGAACTATAAGCGCGGTCAAGGATCGGTTCAATGGTAGAATAGTCGCTCATCCAGCGTGCCAATGAATCCGTCATTTGTTTGCTTCCTGCATTGTTTGAATCCGGAAAAGCATCCTGATCATATTCGCATTTTATTTTATAATTATCGGATGCTCCTTTCGTTCCTCCAAGCTGATCCAGATTAAAAACCAGAATGAGGTTAGAATCATTGCTACCAATGACCTGATTAGCATAGTGCGTGCTGCCAATCAATCCATTTTCCTCACCGCTAAAATGGATAAAACGAATGCCGTATTCTGTCTCCAGGCCTGCCAACAACCTTGCCATTTCCAAAATCACAGATACTCCGCTCCCATTGTCGTTAGCTCCCGGACCGTTCCGGGTATCGTAATGCCCGCAAACGATCATATAGTTGTCCGTTAATCCTTTTTTTATGGCAACTACATTCTGCAAATTATAGGCATTATAGCTAAAGCTATCTAACAACGTTTGATATCCAAGTGATTGATAATAAGAATACAACCAATCTCTGGTGCTGTCTAATTCGATTGAACCGGCTTCCTTTACGCCGAGTTGCTCAAACTTGATGAGATGTTTGGTGAGTTCCGTGGCAGAACCGGCAATCCGATTTATCTCGGTATTCGTTATTTGCGCACCGCTGCATAGTCGCAAGAAGAATAATCCTATGAAAATGAAATATTTATTCAATGGTTATGAGCCTGCTCTGATCCGGCTGTACTGCAAAGTTAATATGCAGCGTGGATGATTGAGGTAATAGTTCTGCAATCTTTTCAGGCCATTCTATAAAGCAATAAGCGCCTGACTCGAGGTATTCTTCAAATCCGATGTCTAACACTTCATCAGGATGGTTCAATCGATACAGGTCAAAATGATAGATTTTTCCATGAACTGAATCGTATTCGTTCACCAAAGAAAATGTTGGGGATGAGATTGAATCATCGGATCCAAGATTCTTGGCAAATTCGATCACGGAAGCCGTTTTTCCTGCTCCCAAATCACCCGTGAGCGTAAAAATCCTTTTATCCGGAAATTGAATCAGCACGGATTGAGTCCATTTAGCAAGATCCGCCAGATCAGCTATCCGAAAAGATTCTATCATTTTGTTCTCAGCACAATAAAAGGGACCAACATTTCTTCAAGGCTGATGCCACCATGTTGAAAGGTGTCTTTGTAATATTTGGCGAAATGATTCAGATTATTTGGATAGACAAAAAAGTCATTCTCCTTCACAATGGCGAAACTGCTTGTCATATGTTGTTTAGGCAACATCGCCTTATGCGGATCTTTGATTTCGAAGACCTCTTTTGGATTGTATGAAAGGTTTCTCCCTGTTTTATATCGGAGGTTGGTAGTTGTATTTTTATCACCGATTATTTTCACCGGATTTTGAACCCTTACGGAACCATGATCGGTGGTAATGATCAGAATGCAGTCTTTTTCTGCCATGCGTTTAATGGCATCTTTGAGTGGGGAATGTTCGAACCAGGATAAGGTGAGCGAGCGATAAGCGGCCTCATCTTCAGCGAGTTCTCTCACAATTTTCGAATCGGTTCTGGCATGACTCAGGGTATCCACAAAGTTGTAAACGATTACATTGAGATCATTTGACATCAAATTGGGAATCGAGTCGGCCATGGCCTTTCCTTGGTCTGCATTCAATATTTTGACATAACTGGTTTTCAAATCGCCTTTTTGCAGGCGTTGCAGCTGATCTTGAAGGAAGAAGGCTTCATGTAGGTTCTTTCCACCTTCATCTTCATCGTTGCTCCATTTATCAGGGAAGCGCTTTTCAATGTCTAAAGGCATCAGTCCTGCGAAAAGACTATTTCGACAGTACTGCGTGGTTGTTGGCAATATACTCAGGTATAAATCCTCTTGTTCGGTTCTAAAGAATTCATTGATGCCGGTTGACAGGGTTCTCCATTGATCGAATCGCAGGTTATCGAGCACCAATAGAAAAACCGGTACTTTATGTTCTAAGGTCGGCAAAACGGATTTTCTCATCAACGTATGCGACATTACCGGTGCTTTGTCGTTGTCATAAGGAATGAACTGCAAGTAGTTCTTTTCTATGAATTTTCCAAAATCCCGGTTGGCATCAATTTTCTGGGTATGTATCACTTCCACCATGCCATTATCATCGGTGTCTGTGAGTTCCATTTCCCAATAAACCAGTTTTTTATAGACCTGTTTCCACTCTTCAAAATTGGGATTATCAAAAAGCGCCATGCCTATATTCCTGAAATCTTGCTGATAACCTTTGGTAACAGAATTCTTGATTAAGCGTTTATTGTCAATTATTTTTTTGATAGACAGAAGAATCTGATTGGGGTTCACCGGCTTGATGAGGTAGTCTTCAATTTTTGCGCCAATGGCGTCTTCCATGATATGCTCTTCTTCACTTTTGGTGATCATAACAACCGGCAAATCATTGCGAAGCTCTTTGATGTATTTGAGTGCATCTAAACCTGATATACCCGGCATGTTCTCATCCAGAAAAACAAGATCATACGTGTTCTTATTCACCAAATCTACTGCGTCGGCACCGTTGGTGACCGTGTCTACGTCATAACCCTTGTTCTCTAAAAAAAGGATATGGGGTTTGAGGTATTCTATTTCATCATCAGCCCAAAGGATACGGATATTTGTCATGTAAAGAGTATAAAGGTTAATTTTGGCTCAAATTTACAACGCAACAGCCAACTTATAAGCGGAAGCCTTGAATAAACGAAAGATTATAAACGACCCGGTTTACGGATTTATTGCCATCCCTTACGATTCAGTTTACCATATACTGGAACATCCTTATTTTCAGAGACTCAGACATATTTCACAACTGGGTCTCACCTATTTGGTTTATCCGGGTGCCCATCATACCAGGTTTCATCACGCCTTGGGCGCTATGCATCTTTTGCTAAAGGCTGTAGAAGTATTGAAGCAGAAGGGAATTGAAATAACTGAAGAAGAAAAAGAAGCTGCTGCTATCGCCATTTTGTTGCATGACATTGGTCACGGCCCTTTTTCTCATACCCTTGAACA
>JBIIVF010000081.1:0-11436 GCA_044339595.1 Bacteroidia bacterium | reverse complement strand
GATGGTGACAGTTGTGAGTTGGATGAATCTTTTAATCTCAGCATTCCGGGTGGTAGAAATGTGGCCTTGAGCAACGTTTGGGGGGTTGGGCATCAATATACATTGCCGGGTCAATATTTCGTTAAACTTAAAGCCATCAATGAGGTAGGGGGCTTCGTCTGGTACAGCGATAGCATCACCATTCACCCACCCCCTGTGGCTGGGTTTACGGTTTCAGATACGGCTGGTTGCCAATGGATTGCCCATCATTTTAATAATACGTCATCTTTTAAGCCGCGCTTTTCAGGTCCGCCCCCTGTTGCGTATACTTACCACTGGCAATTCGGCAATGGCTTAGATACTTCCATGTCCTTTGCCGCCATGCCCACTGCTGCGCAGGGTTCTGTGTCTCATACTTATTCCCAAAACGGTCTGTACCGGGTAAGCCTCGTGGCCAATGATGGCCTTTGTACCGATACATTTACCTTAAACCAGCAGGTAAACATTCTGCCCGCTCCGCGCCCAGGTATTGCCCTTGCGCTCTCGGATTCGGGTTGCAGTCCTTTGCAAGTGCAAGTCTCCCGCCTTTGGTCAGACCCCATAGACAGCGCGCATTGGCAGTTTGGGGATGGTAACGTTCGTACCGTTTTGGTCAATCCCGCCACCGCGGTGCATACCTATAATCATAGCTTGTCCACCCAACAAAAATACCTGCTCAAACAAAGACTTTTTGGCTCAACCGGATGCATCACAGAAGATTCTATGATTATTTCCGTACTTCCGGGCTTTGAAAACGGCTATACACCCATATTAGATTTTGCATCCGTAAACCCGGATCAATCCGTTTCCGTTTCATGGCAACCCCATGCCCATGCAGCCCAATATCAGGTGTATAAAAACAATGCCCCTCTGGCGTTATCGGTCAATGCTAACTTTACAGATCCTGATTACACCGCTCAGGCGGCGTATCAGGTGAGTGCCATCAATGTCTGCGCCCAACCCAGCCCGCTCAGCAATATCGGAAAACTGATGTTGCTTCAAGGACAAAATCAAAACAATCAGTCCGCCCTGTTACAATGGACGGCTTATGAAGATTGGTCCGCTGCTTCAGGCATCCTTCGCTACCAATTGGAGGTGAACCAAAACGGAATTTTTATTCCAGTTGCAGAAACAAATAATCGTGATTTTACCGATGCCGAATTCATTCAATCGGGGCAATATGAACGTTGTTACCGGGTAACTGCCGTACAAACCGCCAATCCGTCCATTCAAAGTCACAGCAATACCGCCTGTGTAGGCTATGAAGCCGTCATATTTGTTCCCAATGCATTTTCTCCGAATGAGGATGGTTTAAACGATGTTTTCGAACCCTTCAACATCGGGTTTAAACATTACACCCTGAAAGTTTACAACCGCTGGGGCGAGAAAATCGCTGAAGGCAGAAATTGGGATGGCAAAATACAAGGTATACCTGCGCCCGTCGGGCTCTATCACTTTCAGATTGAAGGACAAACCGGAAAATCAGAAAATACGTTTTTGAAAGGGGAGGTGATGCTTGTAAAGTAAGAAATTAGAAATTAGAAGAGGGGCGTATTCATTTGAAAATAGTCCTTCTTGATTAACAATCATTTCACTGTGATACTGTGGAGGGTGGATCGGATGCCAAAATCCCACCTCGGCACTTTGAGGTCTCCTGCCACTTATATCATCAAACTATAATTTCACATCACGCAGGGACCTTGAAGTATTGATTACCGCATCCCGCAAAAAGAGCAGAATCACTTTACAGAGGATATAATGTTTCCTGCCACCTTCATCATCAAACTAAGATATCCCATGACTCAGGTACCATAAAAGACCAAGTTAGAAATTACGAATAATAAATTGCGAAATACGGACAACGAAAAACGAAAAACGATTAAACACGATTCCTTCCAACATAAAACATCAGCCCTTCCCCTTCTCCAATCCCATCACCACGAAAGCATACACTGCCAGTAAAAATATCGCAGAAATCTGCACCATAAAACCATTCAACCATGAACTCAAATACACATGACCCTGCCATAAAAGCAAAGCCAATCCCAGATACATCAAGATTCGAATCGTGTTATACGGAACCGGATAATGTTTGGTTCCCATCATAAATGCTACTAATGTCATAGCTGTATAAACCGCCAGGGTGGCCAACGCCGAGCCCATAATTCCCCACATCGGAATCAACAACACATTCAGCACAATCGTGCCCACGGCCCCGCCCAAGGCCACCGTAGAACCCAGTAAGGTCTTTTCACTCAACTTATACCAAATCGAGAGGTTGTAATAAATCCCCAGCATCACATTGGCCATCAACAAAACCGGCACAATGTTCATGGCATCCGGATGTTCGTAATACTCTTCGCGTCGAATGAGCAATCCGGATAAATCTTCCACAAACAACATCGTCGCCAGAAAAATGAAACCACAGACTCCCACAAAAACATGCATCACCCGGGCATATGTTTTGGGTGCATTCGCATCGCTTGCCTTGTCAAAAAAGAAAGGTTCAGCTGCAAATCGGAAAGCCTGTACAAACAAAGTAACGATGATGCTCAGTTTGTAAAAAGCCCCATACACCCCAATATCGTAATCCGCTGTTTCAACCGGCAATAAATACTTGAGTAAAATACGGTCAAGCAACTCATTCACCATCCCCGCAAAACCCACAATCACCAGCGGACCGGCATAGTAAAGCATCTGCTGAAACAACCGGCGATCAAATTTCATTCGACCTGTTCTGAATTGTGGCAGGAGCAAGAGTAAAGTTACCGCGCTGGCTACCAGGTTTGCAATAAAAATGTATCCAACGCCGATCTCCGGATCAAAACCCGGTATCAGATTTCCCGCTTCAAACTGCTCATAACCATATTGGATGAAATATAGATTCAAGCCAATATTGATGAAAATATTCACCATCCGGATGACCGCAAAACGCACTGCCTTGTTCTGTTTTCGCAACAAGGCAAAGGGCAAAGCCGTTAAGGCATCTAAAGCTAAAATCAAGACAAAATAGCGGATATATTCCGGGTGATCTGCATACTCAATGAGTTTGGCCACTCGATTCGCCCCCGGTAATCCCAGGACTAAAAAAACCAACACGGCACCCACCACCGACCAAAAGGCCGTGTGATACACCTTATCTGTCGCCAAATCCTTCCTCGAAAAATTAAAAAAGGCCGTTTCCATGCCGAAAGTGAGCAATACTGCCACAAATCCCACCATGGCATACAATACGGTAACCACGCCATATTCTTCCGGAATAAACTGCGAAGTGTACAGCGGCACCAACAAAAAATTGAGAAAACGCCCCACCATGCTGGAGAGACCGTAAATGGCAGTCTGCGAAGCGAGTTTTTTTAGTTCCAAAGCCGAATTTGCGGTTGCAATTTAAGAAAATATCCCGTTGCGCCTGCAGGCACCCAAGGTGGCAGGGTATTGGGTGTTTTTTGGGCGTTCACTGCCGATCATGTCCGGCTTCCCTAAAGCGACATTCGATGCGGCAGTGCCGGGCTGTTTGCTGCAAGTCCTCACTCGTACCTCGCTGCGGGCTTTCTGCGTCCATCCCTAACGCGAGGAGGGGGGGATAGGATGAAATTTGCTATCCTGATATTCAAAGATTGTATTCCTTACCTATTTCTCTTAAAAATCTTCTCCCTATGCCATTCAAAATTGATTTTCGAAGGATAAAAATCCTCCTTGTCCGGCAAACTAATTTCCTTGTTTTCAAAGGTCCTTATACTGTAGGTGTTATTGTCTTCCATAAAGGTGGGTGAAACCATAACCCTATATTTCTCATCTATGGCAATCAATCCCCTGTCAAAGGCACGGTGAAGGTTCGGACACAAGGCAATTCCATTGGTAATGGTATCATCATAACTTTCACTGAATGGAACAATATGACAAGCATCTACCATAGAAATTGCGTACATTGAATCTATTTTCATTCCTGAGATACAGCAGGAATAGTTATAAATCTTCGGCACTTCTCTCTTGAATAAACTCCCTCTCAAAAATATTTCTTCCTCATTTTTTTGTAATAAGAGTTCCTTTATCTCAGCGACATATTCTCGGGGTGTTTCATTCAGTATTTTCGATTCTAAATTATTGAACAATTTTTTCTGCTCAACCATGGGGGCTTGATAGGTTTCTGTCACTTCAGGAAAATACTGTTGCATTAAAAATTGTTGCAAAATTTTATTGCCTTCAGCATCTTTCATAATGCGAAACAAGGGATCATCTAATTTAACATAATTAATCACGGAATTGAGCACACCCAAGCTGGATACAGACTCTTTCAAATGTAGGATGTTTTCAAAACCATATTTGGGAACCGGGTTCCAAAACCCTTCGCTTTTCAAATGCCAAAAAGGCAAAGCAAAATTATTGACATGATTTGTATGAACCAATTTGCTCCAGTTTGCTCTGAAAAGCAAAACCAACTCCGGTGAAATTCCTATACAATTTTCTTTAATATCATTGTTTTGAACAGCTTGTAGTACACTTAACAGCATAACTATTTTATGCGGGGCTTTCCCATATTTGGTAGGTGCCCGCAATAGTCGCGAAAAGGCCCTAAGGTATATCTGTATGTCAGTCAATGAATGAATACCGCAAACTACCCATTTGCACCATAAACTCCAAGCCTTAATGCTTTTTCGCATGAGGGATAGCAGCGGAAATCCGTTGCCGAGGCACGAGGAAACGATTGAAGCGGATAGCCCGACCCGGCCGCGAAATAAAAGTTTTAAGTCCTATTTTTCAACGGCCGGGGCATGCCCAGAATATAGATCTACATACAACTCCTCACTCTTCATGCCTCACTCTTCTTCGCTCAACTCCAGACTCTCAATACTCAACGGTTAAAATCTTGGTAATCATTTAATCTTATAAAAATCATGGTTCAGACAAGGGTGCTAGGAGTTGTCCAAAGGCCGAAGGCATCGTATTAGCAGCCTTATAGAAATTTCGTATTGCGCCATTCGTAATTTTTAATTTTTAATTTTTAGTTCGTAATCGCCTCCCAAACATCCTTCCTTTCCAAATTGTTACACATAATATGAGCCATCAAATCCTTCACCCCGCCGCTTCCCGTGGTCATGCCAACCATGGATGGTTAAACAGCTATCACACATTCAGCTTCGCTTCGTATTACAACCCCGAGCGCATGCGTTTTGGCGTGTTGAGGGTGCTCAATGATGATACCGTAGCCCCGGGCATGGGATTCGATACCCATCCGCACAGCAATATGGAAATCATATCGATTCCCCTCGAAGGCGACCTCGAACACCGCGATAGCATGGGGAACGTGACGGTCATCAAAAACGGCGATATACAGGTGATGAGCGCAGGCACCGGCATCACCCACAGCGAATACAATAAAAATTCCGATAGACCGGTCAAATTCCTGCAAATCTGGATTTTCCCGAATCAACAAAACGTGGTTCCGCGCTATGGACAAATGTCACTGAACCCGAAAGATCGTCACAATACTTTACAACAAATCCTCTCTCCTAACCCGGAGGATGATGGGGTTTGGATCTATCAGGATGCCTGGTTTCATCTCGGTCGCTTCGATCAAAATTTTCAAACTTCCTATACCCTAAAAAAAGCAGGAAATGGCGTGTATCTTTTTGTCCTTAAAGGAAGTTTTATCGTGAATGAAACCGCGCTTAGTCAGCGCGATGGATTGACTATAACCGATCCGGCTTCTTTTTCCATTCAGTCGACCGCATCCGATGCAGAAATCCTGATCATGGAAATACCCATGTAATGTGCTGCCTTTTTTCTTCTGGTGTACCATTATTTTAACCATTAAGCGTTGATTTTTAGCACTTTATTCGGAGATAAAATGACAAACCAACGTAGTCAGAGATTACGCTGAACGTGGGAATAGATTAAATGAAAATCGGCCAACAGACCTGAATGATGAAATAGCAACGAAAACTGCGGGTGGGCGTGAACGAAATGAGCGAACCTCTTTTTATTCGGCTTGGGGGCTTTGGGTTTGTGCGACAAGAAAAGAAAAGCGGTTGGATTTCGTTCTTGATTTTCTTTGTTTATGCCGAAAGCATAGCTGTAATAGCACATTATCATTCACCTAAACAGCTCTTGCTTCGGCATAAAACCAGGTTATAGGGCTGGTAAGCCCTAATCGAAGAAAAATTCATGTCAATTTTATTTAATTGACGCCAAGTATTACTCCACGAGCTGACAGACGTACTTGAAAAGATTGTCAATTCAATAGAAGCGAGGAACGAGTATATCGAGAAGGACAACCAGATGAACCCTTTACCCTTATGTCGGTTCTCGATACAGCGTTTCCCTCCGCTGTGTTGCGGGGCGCTTACTCGAACTGACATGAGGATCATGATGTTCGCTAATCTTCATCCTTCCGCTTCAGCCTTTGAGGTTTCCCGCCATACTCCGGGTCAAAATCGCGGGAACCTTGAAGGGAAATGTCAACGTTCGTCGTTTAAACAGAATTTTCATCTCACTTCCAATGTAAAATGCGCCAGGGATAGCAGCGGAAAGCCCACAGTGAGGAACGAGCGAGGACTTGCAGCGAATAGCCCGGCCGGCGCCCAATTAAAATTAGAAAGCAGAAAGCACAAATTAGAAATATAAAAATTAGCAGTAAAGCATGCTCAATCCTAGTACCTTTTACCTAGCCCCTAATCCCTATCCCTTCTAATTTCTGCTTTCTAACTTTTAATTTTTAAATAATTCCTTGTTATTTGATGAACCTAAATGCAACCCATGAGTCGATTTATCATCCGAAATGAAAAGCAATATGATGAACTATATCGCGAAAGCATCCTTCATCCTGAAGCGTTTTGGTCAGATTTTGCAGAAACAGAGTTTATTTGGAAGAAAAAATGGGATCGCGTGCTCGAATATGATTTCAACCAAGCCCGGGTTAAATGGTTTGATGGTGCACAACTCAACATCACAGAAAACTGTCTTGACCGACATTTAGCCCATCATGGCGACGATACCGCCCTGATATGGGAGCCCAATCATCCGGATGAGCCGGTCAAATATTTTAGTTATGCTCAACTGCATCGTGAAGTATGCCGCCTTGCGAATGTTTTAAAAAACCTCGGCGTACAAAAAGGCGATCGGGTATGCATTTATCTGCCCATGGTGCCTGAACTTGCCTTTGCCGTTTTGGCCTGTGCCCGCATTGGGGCCGTGCATTCGGTCGTATTTGCAGGCTTCTCAGCCACCTCTCTGGCAGAAAGGATCAAAGACGCCGGTTGTAAAATTGTACTCACTGCCGATGGCGGATTTCGCGGTGATAAGGTCACTCCACTTAAACAAATCACCGACGACGCTTTGAAACAATGCCCGGAGGTACATACCTGTCTGGTACTGGAAAGAACCGGCACCCCTATTCAATGGAACAAACCCGATCGTTGGTGGCACGATGAACTCGAAAAGGCTTCTGAAGTTTGTGATGCAATTGTAGTAGAGGCAGAAGATCCTTTGTTTATTTTGTACACCTCCGGATCTACCGGAAAGCCCAAGGGAATGGTGCATACCACGGCAGGTTACATGGTGTACACCAATTTTACTTTTCGCAATGTCTTTCAAGCCAAAAGGGGTGATATCCACTGGTGCACCGCCGATATTGGGTGGATTACCGGTCATTCTTACATACTCTATGGTCCTTTGAGCAGTGGCATCACCACGCTCATGTTTGAAGGGGTGCCCTCCTATCCGGATATGGGCCGATTTTGGGAGGTGATTGATAAGCACAAGGTGAACACGTTTTATACAGCACCCACGGCCATCCGTTCATTGGAGCAAGCCGATATATCCTTTGTGGATCGCCATAGCCTTGATTCGCTGAAAGTGATCGGAACGGTGGGTGAACCCATCAATGCAGAAGCATGGCATTGGTACAAAACACATATTGGAAAAGACCGCTGTCCGGTGGTGGATACCTGGTGGCAAACGGAAACCGGTGGTATCATGATTTCAAATTTAGCCGGAGTGACCCCTGAAAAGCCCACCTGTGCCACGTTGCCCCTTCCCGGAATCAAACCCTTTATTTTTGATGAAACATTGAATAAACTCAGCGGAAATGAAATCGAAGGAAGGCTCGGCATCGAATTCCCCTGGCCGGGAATGGCCCGAACGATATGGGGAGACCATCGGCGTTTTGTGGACACTTATTTTTCAACTTTCAAGGGTGCCTATTTTACGGGCGACGGGTGTCGCAGAGATGAAGAAGGGTATTACCGCATTACCGGACGGGTGGATGACATCGTGATTGTAAGCGGGCATAACCTGGGAACGGCTGAAATCGAGAACATCATCGATGAACACCCGAACATAGCGGAAAGTGCTGTGGTGGGTTATCCCCATGCCATCAAAGGCCAGGCGATCATGGCTTTTGTGACTTGCTATCATACGCCCGAATCGGAGGAAGCACTGAAACAGGAAGTACTCAAACTCATCTCGGATACCATTGGTCCTATTGCCAAGCCTGACCGTATTTTGGTGGTTCCCGGCGTGCCTAAAACCCGAAGTGGTAAGATCATGCGACGGATTTTGAGGTTAATTGCCTCGGGCGAAACTGAAAGAATGGGCGACACGAGCACCTTGCTCAATCCGGAAGTGGTCGAAAAAATTATTGAGGCGGCTCGTCCTCTTTGATGGTGGGGTTGGTCCTTTTTATCGATTCGTGCATGACCCTGCGCATTTGGTTCAGCTCTTTTCTGCTGAAATGATGATACACGGTATTGATAAAGGAAAGGATGATGCCGATACCGATTATCACATAAAAAATGGTAAATAATTTTCCTTCAGGTGTTTGGGGGGCGAAGTCGCCATAACCAATGGTAGAAAGGGTGATTACACAAAAATAGATGGAATCTAACCAGGACCAACCTTCTACAAAATGATAGACCGTGGAACCGGTAAACAAAACAATGAGGGTAATGATGAGCAATTCACGATACTCTTTATCTTGGATAAATTCTACAATGGTTTTCCAAATTTGCATGTTGCGAATTTAATCCAACTTACGCGATAGAATTTTAGGAACTAAAATGATCGCTGTTCGCCCCGAATTAGAAAATGCTGATTCCGGGTTTAACGTCCGAGGATATATACGGCAGGGATTTTTTTAAGTTCCGGAGGGTGAGATTTCCAGGTGGCCATATCAAAAGTGTGAATCGAAGCATCCGGATGGCTGATATTAGCGCCGATGCACAAACGGGTCTGGGGTCTCAAACTTTGCAATAACTCAGCAAACAGGGCCTCATTGCGGTACGGCGTTTCCATAAATATCTGTGCTATGCCTTTGCTTGCTTGCTGCTCCATATCCCTGAGCTTTTTATTTCGGGCCACTTTATCCATCGGCAAATAGCCGTGAAAAGCAAACTGCTGTCCGCTAAACCCACTGGCCATGAGGGTCATCATCATAGAATTGAGACCGCCGAAAGGCACTACGCGTATGCCCAAACGATGGGCCAATTCTACCACCAGATAGCCCGGATCCGCAATGCAGGGCATACCCGCCTCTGAAAGCAAACCAATGTTGTGTCCTTCGAGGCAGGGTTGCAACATGCTGCGGATATCCTCTTCCGGCTTGTGTTTATTGAGCTGAAAGAGGGTGAGTTCATTTTGTTGTACCGAATGGTTACAGGTTTTGATGAACTGTCGGGCAGATTTTTCGTTTTCAACGATGTAATATCGGAGCGATTGCATCTCAGCGATTTGAGCAGGCGCGATGAGGGTTGGGTCATCGTTTCCAAGGAGGCAAGGGAGGAGGCAGAGGGTGGCGTTTTTCATGAATGGGTAAAGTAATTATTTTAGGGCTATCTAAATTTTGATTATCAAATATTCTAAAGAGTAATTTCTCTAAGGTATCGACCAGAGTAAAAACGTATTCAAAGCGCATTTCGCTCAAATATTAATAATTTTTGAAATAGTCGGGCATATATTTAAGTCAACAAGGCGCTATTACCTAATTTTTATAAATTCATTTTTTTGATTGATCAAATTCCTTATCTGGGTCAATGGGAGTGAAGCAAAAAAAGTCAAGGCTGTATACCGAAACCAAGAACAATATGGTATTATTTCTACGTTGCATTATGGGACTATTTTCAATTTGGATCGGCACTCAAGGTTTCTCTTTTTCCGCTTTTATAGGCTAAGATTATTCAGGCGAACCGCACAATGGGCGGCGTTTTCCTCCTTAAAAAGTGTTCGTGACTTTTACGATGAATATACATTAACATGGGCGAAATTTGATTCAAATATCGCTCGCCCATCGCTTTGATTTCTGCTCATTTCTTTTAAAAGCTATTCAATTGGTGAATTCATTTGTGAAGCATCGGCAAGTATTCCAAAAATCACTTTTACCTTAAAAAGTTCTTTTATCGGCCATCCTTTTATGCTTTGGGTACTAATATTTCATAAATTGATGGTTGTAATTTCTGGCTCTGTAATTCTTAAAAAGCAATGCGGGGGGCTCTTATTAAGTATGTTTCACCTGTTCGATAAATTGACTAAAATCTTAAGACTTGCTTTCTATTATGAAAAGCACTTCAACCAAAATTTTGTCGCCTCCGGTTCACAAATTGAAAAAGACATTGGGTAAAGGTTTGTCTTTCGAAATCAAAATATTTTTTGAATGGAATCTCCTAATCAAGGTTTAATTGCTAAGTTTCTCCATCAGCGCAATAATTCAAAAACTGCTTCCGCTGTTTCAGCAATTAAACGGTCTCCGTTTGAGTATTTATAGGAAACATAAATGACATAGGAACCCGATTGTGCGTCATGTCCCATATAAGTTCCATCCCAACCCGGATCGCTAATATTGCCTTCATAGATTTTCTCTCCCCAGCGGTTGTATATTCTGAATGTCATTTCATCTACATTGTAAGTAATTGGCCGGTATCGGTCATTCAGGCCATTTCGGTTGGGCGTGAAGGCCGTAGGTAGGTAAAACCGGCAATTGAAATCTCGGAAATTCACATTTATTGTATCGCTTTTAACACCACAAATATTGCTGACCGTAACGTAATATTGCCCTGGTTTAACGATGCGCCTGGTGTTTAAAGTGCTTCCATTGTCCCAAACAAATTTGGATTGCCAGGAATTTATTGCCAACTCAAGAATCTCACGCTTGCATAAAGTGGAGTCTTCAGGCAAATTAGCTGATGGTCCCGGGTATACCTGCGTAAATTGCTGACTACTGTCAGTGCAGCCATTCACTGTAACTGAGTACATTACTGTATCTTGCCAAAGCCTCACCGGGAAATAAGTGTTGTTGGAAATATTGAAGCCTGAGAATAGCCCACCAGCTGTTTTGGGAATAAAAGTATATGTCCCGTCTAATTCACAATAAAAAGATTTTAGGTTTTCAAAACTAGGGTCTGGCATTGGTTTAACATATACAACTCG
>JBIIVF010000068.1:0-12581 GCA_044339595.1 Bacteroidia bacterium | reverse complement strand
CCAAGCAACTGTGGTATCTTTTCCTGATTGAAATGTGGGAGCGCTTTACCTTTTATGGCATGCGTGCCTTGCTCGGTTTGTACATTTCTCACTTGATTCTGTCGGCTGATTTTCACAAGGCAGAACAAGCTGAACTCGACAAGACTGTAGCGCGATATGCAACCGTAGAAAAGGAAGTGCTCGATGAAAGTCACCCGAAATATTATATCGAAGCTTCAGAGCGAAAATACCGCGATGAAGCCGAAGCCATTTCAAACCGTCGTTATGGAACCATACAGGCATTTATCTATGCCATGGCGTTTATTGGCGGTTTGTTTGCCGATAAATTGTTTGGATTTCGTAGGTCGATTTTCTGGGGAGGTACCCTCATGGCCATTGGAACTTTCCTCATGGCCATACCCGGGAGTTTTGCCTTTTACGCGGGGGTGAGTATTCTGATTGTCGGAAACGGTTTCTTTAAGCCCAATATTTCTACCATGGTCGGATCGCTCTATCATCAAGGCGACCCGCGAAGGGATGCCGGATTCTCGTTGTTCTATTCCGGAATCAATATCGGGGCCCTGTTAAGCGGATTAACCATCGCTTACATCGGCACCTCGGTGAGTTGGTCGCTCGGATTTGCATTGGCAGGGGTTTGTATGCTCATAGGATTGGGTATCTTCATCTTTACCCAAAAAACACTGGGTCCGATCGGATTGCCACCTGAAAATGCGAACCTCGATGAGAAGAAAGGATTCCTTACCAAAGGATGGACTTACCAATTGTTGACCTTGTTGTTTATCCCGGTGTTTTTCTTGTTGGTTTATTATCCTTTTGATCTGCACATCGGATCCTTTACGATGAGTTTTACCGATTTGATTTTCTTAGTGGCGGCTGTTTTTACCATTGGATACATTGTGGTTCAAATCACGACGCTTGAGAAAGCAGATGCCCGCAAACTCACCGTTGCCAGTATATTGATTCTGTTCTCTGCCTTGTTTTGGTCATTTTTCGAACAAGGGGGCGGTTCTTTGAACTTCTTCGCCAACGGAAACGTCAATGGCGGTGGATGGAACATGACCCAGGTAAACAACTCCGTGAATGCCTTGTGGGTCGTGCTCATTGCCCCGGTGATCGGATTGTTCTGGCTGTGGCTGAACAAAAGAAAGAAAGAACCCAATACCATCGTAAAATTCGGATATGGATTTATTTTCCTCGGATTGGGATTTTTGGTGTTTTACGGCAGTCGATTTTTTAGTGATGAAAACGGACTGACCCCGTTGTGGATTTTCATGGCTGCCTATTTGGTGGTGACCATCGGTGAATTGTGCTTGTCTCCTATCGGATTATCGATGATTACCAAATTATCGCCTCAGAAATTACATGGCGTGATGATGGGTACCTGGTTTTTGGCCAGTGCTTACGGGCAATACGGAGCAGGACTGATTGGTGCTGCCTTGGCCAAAGGAGATGAAACCATTGAAAACCCGACCAACCTGCAAAAACTACTCACCTATACCAATGGATATGAAAGCATTGGTTATATCGCCATCATAGCCGGTTTGGTATTGATCATCATCTCTCCCAGATTGAAGAAGATGATGGGTGAGGTTCGATAATAATTACCATTATGAAAAAGACTGTTGGTCTTGTATTGTTCAGTTTGACGGCGCTTTTTGTTCAGGCGCAAAAGAAGCCGGAAGTAAAACCCATCGTTCGTTTTGATGGTGTTTATCAAAGTGTGGGCATTGCGCCCAAAGATGGAGGGAAGGTGGTTTATCACTACCTGCGCTTTTATGAGGATGGGGTTGTAGTCAGTCACTACTCCCAATTGCCTCAAAAGGATGTAAGTAAAATACTTACCAAAAAGAATAAGACGGTGGATCAGGGCTTGTACGAAATGACCGGTGAAGCCATTTATTTCAACATCACCACTTCAGACGGCACCACGGTGTATGATGGCGCCATCAACGACAAATACTACCTTGATTTTACCGGGAAAAATCTCGCAACCGGCGCTACCCAAAAGGATCGGTATTATTTTGTGAAGGCGAAGTGAGGGATGAGGTAATAGTTAAATTTCGTTGATAAAGCTCATGAACATTGTGATTTAGCGATGAAGCGATTTAACGATGTAATGATTTAAAAATCCTAAGTGCGTTCGGTGTAGTCTCTGAATAAGTCGGAGTGTCTTTCATTTTAAACCTCTGATCTATCATTTTTTTTGAACGGTAAGATCAACAACGTTGTTAATCTTGCTCATCTTTTAATCCTGAGAATCTTGGTTCAGACAAATGCCAGGTTACAACAACTTATCATTAGGGGGACACTTAGGACACGGAGGACCTTGCGTTCCGCTAGAAGGAAGGATTGAATCAGTTTTGCAGATAACAGACTCATTATGCACGTCACACATCTTGGTCATCCTTTAATCCTGAAAATCTTGGTTCAGACAGAAACGTTGTTCTAGAACCTTCAACCTCACTCCTTCAACAACTTCCCTACCGATGTTTCGCCGCCGCGCGAATAAACCACAACATACAATCCAGAAGGCCATTCGGAGGTGTTGATGGTGACGGGTGTTTCAGAAATCAAACCATCCATGATGCGGCTGCCGGAAGCGTTATAAATTTCAAAATGGGCCGCTCCTGAATGGAATGTGAGTACATCGGAAAATGGGTTGGGATAACAGGGTAATGCAAGAAGATCCTTTTCATAGATGCCCAGACTTTTGTGAAACTCGTAGGCGCCAATGTCAGTTGTGTTTTCTGTGGTTCTTTCTTTCCATCCTGCTGTATCCACATATTCCTTAGTCGCAACGGTCTTCATGCCGGCGAAGGATCGGTTGAGCAGAATTCCTGTATTCACAGCCGGTGAATTATACAACAGACGGTAATCTCCGGCCGATTTGTTTACATATTTCAAGGCCGCAATGGATTCTTCAATCAGGTTATTGGAAGAATCGACATACACATTTGAACCTGCAATGAATCCACCGGTCTTAGCCCCGTTAAAAATATTGTTGTACAAAAACAGCGTATCGATGGCATTCAACTGAAAAAAACTTCCGGTGGTCTTGTGATTCACAATCGTATTGTTCACTAAAAACAAGTTATGCGGCCCCGGGTTGGTCAATCCTTCCAATCCAAAACCGATTATATTAGAATTGGCCGATCCCTGATTTTGCTCCAATAAATTGCCCATAATCAGCGCTTTACCGCCATTGGGCATATCGATATTACGGCTGCTGTTGGTGGTGATGTTGGAAATGCGGTTATACAATATATAATTGTGATTGGCCCTGCTTTTCAATTCATGTCCTTCGGCAATGGCATCATATGAAAAGTTGTATCGAAAAATAAAGGTGTCGATATGATTGATATAGATATTGTGCTGATAACCGGGATCGGCAGTACTTCCGCCATTCAGAAAAACGCAATGTTCAACCAAAATGGTGCAAAGAGGAATCGTACCGCCCTGCAAGATGCCCATTTCATTTCCGTTAAAAACACAATTGCGCACCACCAGATTTGAGCCTTCCTGTCGGATGCCTGCCCCGTTGTGACTCAAAACTTTGGCATCTCTGAATTCTATATTTTCAATAGTCGTATTTTTCCCTCCTACCACAAAAATCCCTTTTCCGTTGGTCGCATCCGTGCTAATCTTACTGCCTGCCCTCAATATCGGCCTTCCACCGGTTCCCTTGATGAGCAGATTATTGGCCGTCCAACGCACTTGAGCGTCATTATCATACTTAGCTGCATCGATCAAAACGGTATCTCCATTGCCTGCTTTGGCGGCTACTTCACTGCAGAATTTATACACTTGTGTTGGTCCCACCTTCCAAACCGCGGCTTTTGTGATGAATGACAGACCCAGGAATAAGAGAATTAATCGTAGTTTCATAGCTGAATGTTTCATCAAAAATAGGGAAAGATGAGGGATTAGGCGCTAGGGGCTAGGGGCTAGATCTGTTGGAGTTGGGGCTAGTGAGAGGTTTCATCATAGTCATCCTTGAATCCTGTAAATCATGGTTCAGACAAAGGTTGGCCTATAAATAGCAAACTCACGGGGGACAATAAGGACACTGAGGACTTTATTCCACTCAAATAAATGATTGAACAGGTTTTGCAGATAATGGACTCATTTTTAACGTTTCTAATCTTGGTCATCCAATAATCCTGTAAATCATGGTTCAGACAAAATGCAGACAAAAATTCAGACAAGATCACCCACTAAAAAAGGCCATCGACATCAGTCAATGGCCTCTTAAATGTGCCCGGGATCGGAGTCGAACCGATACGAGTGTAACCTCATTGGTGTTTGAGACCAACGCGTCTACCAATTCCGCCACCTGGGCAATCCTTCTAACGGGACGCAAAATTAACCATCCGTTCTTTTAAACGCAAAATATATTTCATCTTTAAATAAGAATCTTTGATTGGGATCAAATTACCTTCTCTACCATCCTCTTGTTTTTCAATGGATTGATGCAGTTTTTCCGTCAATTGCGCCTCCCAATTTTGCAATTCAAGTTGCAAAGTCGCTAAGATTTTTTCATCCCGGGCATGTTCGAGCTCATCCAATTGCTCATTCAAATCCATCATTTCAAACAAAAAATCTTGCGGTAAAGCTTCCTTTTCGTCCAAAACTCCTTTTTTCCTGAGCATAAAACCGATCAAATCGAGCGGATTGCTCAAAACCTGATAGGCTTCATGGATATCGGCACTTGTTTTCAAAGCGCGTTCGTGGGCCACAGGATCTTGTAAATATTTATCCGGATGATGGGCCTTGATCGCCTTTAAATAGGCAGTTCGAAGCACATGATCTGAAATTTGAAAAGACTCAGGTAAACCGAAGAGTTCAAAAGGGTTGGTCATCTGGCGAAAAACATTTGCCAGATATCGTTGCCAAAGATGAACACCATCAAACTAATCAGAATGATCATTCCCAGCAATTGCATGTAATATAGAAACTTCTCGCTCAACGGTCTGCCAATGATAATTTCAATGATCAAAAACACTACGTGTCCGCCATCCAAAGCCGGAATCGGAAGAAGGTTCATAAATGCCAAAACCAATGATAGCAAGCCTGTGATGGCCCAAAACTTTTGCCAATCCCACTGATCACCAAAAACGGTGGCCAACTGAAAGGGACCCATCATCGACTTTCTGGGATCAATCTTTCCGCTGAACATTTGTCCGAACGCCTGAACCTGGGTTACAATAGAGCTCACTCCTTTGTTAAAACCGGCCGGAATGGATTCAAACAGACCGTATTCCACCACCTTGTATTGATCTTTATAATCGAGTTCGTCGGTGGGTCTGAAGCCCATTTTTCCATTGGTATCCAATTGAATATTGAGGGTCACCGGGGCGTCTTTGCGGCTCACCACCACTTTTACTTTCTTTCCTTTGTACTGATTTAACACAGTGGGGAGCTCATCGAAATACTTCACTTCAACGTCATTCACTGACAGAATTCGATCCATTTTCTGAAGTCCACCGGCTGCGGCGCCTGTATTCTTCTCCACTTTGGCCACCACCGGACTAAAGCGATAGCTGATAAAGCCTTTTCCGCGTGAATTGGTGAATCTTTTAGTAAAATCTGAAGGCAAGATCAGCGTGGTATCTTTTCCATTGCGCTGAATGTCCATCACAATTCGATCGGCCAATACCACATCCGGACTGTAGATATCATTGAATTTTTCCAGCTCTTTGCCATTGACTTTCAATATTTTATCTCCGTTTTGCAATCCGGCATAAATCCCGAGTTCCTCAACCATGATACCATGTCCGTTTACAATGGCTTTGTTGGGAATATATTTTTCACCATAATAATACAGGGAGCCTGCAAAAATCAAAATCCCCAAAAAGAAGTTCACGGTTACTCCGCCCAACATCACGATCAAACGCTGCCAGGCCGGCTTGCTTCTGAATTCCCAATCTTCCGCGGGCGCTTGCATCTGCTCTTTGTCCATCGACTCGTCGATCATACCGGCGATTTTCACGTATCCTCCCAATGGAAGCCAACCGATGCCGTATTCCGTATCACCGCGCTTGAATTTAAAGAGTTTGATGCCCCAGGCGTCAAAGAACAAATAAAATTTCTCTACTTTTATTCCAAACCAACGAGCTGTGGCAAAGTGTCCCAGTTCATGCAGCGTTACCAAAATGGCCAGGGCAAGAATTAATTGCCCAACCATAATCAATGTTCCCATATTATTTATTTAGCCCGCAAAGATAATCAGTAACTTACGGAAGTCTTACAATTGATTGGTGAAATGACCAATTTCATCGGCGATTTTACGGTCATTGGATAATCGGGGTACTTTATTCTGCCCTCCCAGTTTGCCCTGAGACTTCATGTATTCAATAAATGCTCCTTGTTTTAAAGGAGTAATCACCAAGGGTCGCAACACATTTCCTTCAATCAGATCAAAGTAATATATATTCTTCTTTTGCAAGGCTTTATCTACCTCCATCGAGAAAGAAGTCAGATCAGCCGGCGGATTAGAGAATTCAATAAACCACTCATGAAAAGGCAGTCCACCGTTGGGCGGATTCACTTGAGGTGCTACGGTAAATTCTGTTACGCCAATGCCATGTTCTTTCGCCACGGATAACAAGGCATATTCAACTTCCTCTCCGATCACATGTTCGCCGAAAGCGGATATAAAATGTTTGATTCTTCCGCTCACCACTACACGATAAGGGTTCAAACTCACGAAACGAACGGTATCGCCGATGCTGTATCCCCACAAACCGGCATTCGAATTGATGATCAGGGCATAATTCACTCCGATTTGTACTTGTTCTATATTCAATCGGGATGGTTTTTCATTGAAATATTCATCGGCCGGAATGAATTCATAAAAGATGCCTTCATTCAAAAGCAACAACAATCCCTCTGACGGAAACTTATCCTGATAAGCGAAAAATCCTTCAGAAGCAGGAAAAAATTCCAACGCATCGATTTGTTTTCCGATGCTGTCGGTCAGCTTTTTTCGGTAGGGTTCAAAATTTACTCCACCATAAACAAACAGACTCAAATTGGGAAATATGTCTGCCATGCGCTTCCCTTCCGTTCTTTCATGCAAAATATCAAAATACATCTGCACCCATGGCGGTATCCCGCTGATCAGCCGCATATCTTCATGGATGGTTTCATCGGCAATCTTTTGCACTTTGGTTTCCCAATCTTCTATGCAATTCGTTTCCCACGAGGGCAACTGACTGCTGCGCAAATAAGCAGGTATATGATGATTGGAGATTCCGGATAGTCGGCCGGTGAAGATCCCTCCCTTTTTATCGAGGACCGGACTTCCGGATAAAAAGATCAGTTTGCCTTCCACAAAAGACGCATTGCCGGTTTCATAGATATAGTTGAGCAACGCATTGCGGGCAGAATTGATATGGTTGCCGATTGAATCTTGGGTAATGGGAATATACTTAGCGCCGGAGGTGGTGCCGGATGTCTTGGCCAGATAGATGGGCTTGCCTTTCCAGCAAACGTTTTCTTCGCCATTCGCTATACGGTCGAAATAAGATCGCAGCGCCTCATAATCTCTAACGGGGACTTTCGAAGCATATTCTTCATGGGTCATGCCCGGAAAAACACCATGGTCCTGGCCAAACTGAGTCGTAGACAAAACCATCATAAGGTTCTTAAATACAGCTCTTTGCGAGTCAACCGGTTTATTCATCCACCTTTGCGTTTGCCGGTGCACATATTTCGCAGCCCATCCGGCTAACGTGGCTTTTATACCCATAACATCAACGTATTTTGAAATTCAAATATAACAGCGCTGTTTAGAAAAAACGCACCCAAAATGCAATCACTGAATTTGCTTTTGCATCCATTCAAAAGCCGCTTTGGGCGTGATTTGATCAGAGACGAGTTTTTGCCTTTTGTTCACCAGATATCCGCGAGGCACTTCCTGTAAAAACATTTTATCGGCAATCTTACCGGTACTAAAGCCAATAGGAAAGGTCAATTTATCATAGTGCTGCACCAGATAAACACTTTTCGGAGCATCCCCATGATTGAGGGCAATCACAGCAGCTTTGCCGGGAAATTCGCGTTGAATTTTGCCCAGATACAACGTGTCTTCCGCACTTAACCGGGTCTTGTCCCAAAAAAAGACATACAGCATTTTCCCTTTATGATCGCGGATGTTTTCCTTTTTAGAGCTGGTTGTTTTGTAGCTAAACTTCGGAATCTTTTTTCCGGTTTTTAGCTGGCGATTCATAGTGGCGCCCGACACTTGTTCGAGCTGTATTTCTCCCCCATCTGCCGCCACAGATTTTACCCGATACAATTTCTTATTCCACTCAAAGGTGGTGTATTTGATATCCGGTAAAATGAATTGCATTTCTTCGGTGGTCACTTGTTTTCCATAAGGACCGAGGAAAATCTTATCGACACAGGACTCATTAAAAATCCCATTGGTATTCAAATCTTTAAGGGCAATGCGAAAACTGTCTTCACCACTGACAAAATTGGCGGCCAGACTGTTGTAACGCTGTTCCCGGAAGCAATAGTTAATTTCGGTGAACTGTTTTTTGCCACTGTGCTTCTTGTAATGTTCGGTCAACAAATTTTTGTAAGCAACATTTTCACCGTATTCGAGACGACTGAGTTTAACTTGATATTTGGCTTCAGGAACAATCTGATTCGACAAATGAATCACCAATTCCCGGTCGTGATAAATCATGCTGTCAGGCCCGCCATCATCCGTAAAATCAAAGTTATTGTTTCTGTCAACGAAAAAATAAATGGTACGGGTAGATCGGCGGTAGTTTCCGATGATGGTGAGTATATATCCTTGATTGACTGCATTATCAGCTCCTGAAAAATAGATAAATGAATACGCGGTATCTTTCATCCCGGTCATGTCGGGTAATCTTTTAACCTCCAGATCTTTCAGGTCTTCGGGCGGATCCACGCCAAACATAATGTAGGGTTCTATAAACGACGAGGTGTATTTATAAACCGGCACAATGGCCATCGATTTCTTAAACTGCTCGTCTTCCGATCTTTCAGAAAGTTTGATGGTAATAGACTTTTTCTGCTGTGCCGAAAGTTCGAAACCCCAACATAAAAAGAATGTCGTAAGAATGATGAACCGCATCAAATTAACGACGGTTCAGATAAATCATCAGGTAATACAGCAAGGTAGCCAATGAGCCGATAGCGGCCACAACGTAGGTCAAAGCTGCCCATTTAAGGGAGTCTTTGGCCATGGTATATTCTTGTGAAGTAACGATATTGTTGTTCTGAATCCAAACCAACGCACGTCTGGATGCATCAAATTCTACCGGTAAGGTGATGAAACTAAAAATGGTGGTAAACGCAAACAACACGATTCCCGCCAATAACAAATAGGGGAAAGTGTTGATCAACAAAATACCTCCCAGAATCACCCATTGCATCCAACGACTGGCAAAACTCACCATCGGTACCAATTGACTGCGCAATTTTAAAAACGCATAGGCTTGAGCATGTTGTACGGCGTGTCCACATTCATGGGCCGCCACTGCGGCAGCTGCGGCATTGCGTTCGTGATAAACCGCCTGACTAAGATTAACTGTTTTCTCAGCCGGATTGTAATGATCCGTAAGATGTCCTTCTACAGAAATCACCTTCACATCGCTGATGCCATGATCCGATAGCATTCGTTCTGCTATTTCTTTACCACTCATGTTAGAGCGCAAAGTCGTTTCAGAATATTTCTTAAATTTATACTTCAGTCTGGCGCTAACAATCCAGCTCAATGCGAAGATGACGATTCCAATCAAATAAGCTCCTGCCATAGTTTTAGTTTTTCCTTCGAATACAAATATAATACCATTGACATTATGTCAGACATTTCGATATGAGCAGGATCATTCCGGCCAGAAACATCAGAATAGAAATTCGGTTGATTCCGTGCATCAATTTCAGGTTGATGTTGCCTTTGGCTTCAGGTTCTTTTTTGAAGGATAAATATCCCCATACTTTTTTCAAAATGTTCATGCGTTCAGTATTTTAAGTAAGTCGTTGCCAATATCACTGCGATGATAGAGTCCTTCATAAGAAACATTTTTTAAGGACTGATAGTTTGCCTCGATGCAAGATTTTAGATCGCGGTGCATGTGGCTTACAGCGATGACCCTTCCTCCGGATGTGATCAATGCTCCTTGTTCATTCCTCGAGGTTCCTGCATGAAAAAACAGGGATGTATTATCCGGCGTTATGTTGATTATTTTGCCTTTGGGGAAAGACTCCGGATATCCGCCCGAAACACAGAAAACCGTGGTACAGTAGTCGGCATTTACTTCTGCCTTGATTTGATCCAGCGCTTCATGGCTGCATGCCACCAAAACATCATACAATGAATTTTTTAGTCGAGGTAGCACCACCTCGGTTTCGGGATCACCCATCCTCACATTATATTCAATCACCTTGGGCGTACCATTTATGTTGATCAGTCCGAAAAAGATAAAGCCTCTGTATTCGAGATGCTCCTCTTTCAGACCGCGCATGGTCGGCTCGATGATGGTTTGAATTACTTTTTTTCTGAGTTCCTCATCCACAAAAGGCACCGGGGAAACCGCCCCCATGCCACCTGTATTGAGGCCGGTATCCCCATCTCCTACCCTTTTATAATCTTTGGCTTCCGGCAAGATGATGTAACCCTCGTTATCGGTCATCACAAACACGGAGAATTCGATGCCATCCATAAATTCTTCGATAACCACCCGATTGCCTGCAGCTCCAAATTTGGAGTGAAGCAACATCAGCTCCAGTTCCTTTGCCGCCGTTTCATAATCCGGCAAAATCAAAACCCCTTTGCCGGCTGCCAATCCGTCTGCCTTAAGTACATATGGAGGTTTCAGGGTTTTGAGGAATTCAAAAGCTTCCTCAATTTCTTCAGAAGTGAAGGATTGATATGCTGCGGTTGGGATACCATATTTTTGCATAAAGGCCTTGCAATAGGTTTTACTACCTTCGAGCTGTGCGGCCTCTTTGGATGGGCCAAATACATATATATGCTGTAATTCAGGGATGGCTTTAAAGTAATCTACAATGCCGGCTACAAGAGCATCTTCCCCACCGGGAAGGATGATTTCAATATGATGTTGCAAACAAAACTGTGCGATTTTTTCAAATTCAA
The DNA here is from genome assembly GCA_044339595.1 of Bacteroidia bacterium. Lineage (GTDB taxonomy): Bacteria > Bacteroidota > Bacteroidia > NS11-12g > UBA9320 > CAZTGZ01. The sequence goes on along the minus strand of JBIIVF010000068.1, from coordinate 1,444 downwards.
GCACACCCAGATTCACTTGGGTGGCCAAATGAGTCATGCCGGCGTTTCCGGGTGCTACAAACAATTGATCGGGCGAAAGGTCTGCCGAAAGTTTCCAAATAAAAACATGCTCTCTTCCACCTGAACCTAATACAAGAACTTTCTTTACTTTTGTCATGTCGCAAAAATACTTGGTCTATGTTTAAAAGGCATCTATTCTTCATATCTTTCCTCATCCTCAGTTACTCCGCACACACGCAATGCAATTATACCCAACCGAAATTCTCCATAACGGTAGAGAATGATGTCGTTTATGGCGTGCAAACCGGATGGCATGGCCGTTTGGATACTTTAAAGATAGACATTTATAAACCGGTGGGCGATGGAAATGTCAAACGACCGGTGGTGGTCATGATTCATGGCGGCGGATTTTCCGGAGGAAATAAAAGAGACTTAAAGCTCCTGGGTGAAAAATATGCATCCCAAGGCATGGTGTGTATTTCTGTGGGCTATCGATTGGGGTTCATTCGGCCATTGTCTTTTGATTATCCCTATTCGCTCGATCCGGCGGAAATGCTCAGAGCCTCCTATCGCGGACAGCAGGATGCCAAGGCGGCCATTCGATTTATGAAAGCCAGATCTCAGCAAGATTCAACCGACCGCGATCAATATTATGCCGTTGGTTTCAGCGCCGGCGGATTTATTGCCCTGGCCATTGGATATGCTTCTGATTCCACCTTCAAACCCAAGGAATGCAAAGGCCTGGCGGATGGCATAAACCTCAACGGTACTTTCAAACGCCCGGATCTTGGACCTATTGATGGCTTGCTCAATCAAAACGGGCAATCAGCAAGCATAAAAGGGGTTTTTAACTTCTTCGGCGCAGTCTATGACACCTCGATGATCAAAGCGGGCGGTCCGAAACTCTTTCAATATCATCAAACCGGCGACCCTGTGGTTCCTTGCGGGTATAACCGTCCTTATCACGGCATTGGACTCGGCATTCCGGACAATTATCCCTATGTGCTGGGATCTTGCCTGATCGAAAAACGTATACAAAATATGGGATCCAATGCCCCTGAAAATATTACTTACATATACACAGGCAATAAACATGAGGTGCACGACCTACAGGCTTATGAAAAATTAATGTCGCAACAATTAACAGACTGGATATGTGCCTCGTCATCCTCCATCGACACTGAAATCAACCAAAAGGCCCATTTTTACCCCAATCCGGTCAATGATTTCCTGCTTTTAGATTTAAATTCGATTGAGCTGAATGCCGTGATTGAAATTGACATTTTCAACGCAACGATGCAGAAAATCGAAACTATAACGAGTACTACCGGAAGTTTTGATATGCGCAAATTACCTTCGGGCGATTATTTTATAAAGGTGAGAGACCCTTCGAATCAAGCGTTTTTCAGAATTGTTAAAAGCTCAACCAACTAGGGTTGTTGAA
>JBIIVF010000201.1:0-3338 GCA_044339595.1 Bacteroidia bacterium | reverse complement strand
CTCCTTTTGGTCGATTCAGCAAACCTGAACTTCACCGTAACGCCAACCGTAAACCTATCAGACTCATTTCATTGTGGCAGCGTTTCTCAAATTTTGCGGGTTACCTGTCAGGATTGCCAATTCTTATGGAGCGATCTTTCAACCGCCGATAGTCTGGTGGTGAGCAGTGCAGGTACCTACGGGGTAACCCTGAAAAATGGCTGTGCTGCGGTGTTCGATAGTGCCGAAATTAGCCTGCTGTTGCACCTAACCCTCCACTTAGGGAATGACACTTTTATCTGCGATCGTGGCGATCTGACCCTGCAGCCGGGAGTACCTTCCGCCGGACTAACCTGGTGGGACCAAACCCAAACTTCCACCAAACGCATAACGCAAGCCGGGGTTTATTCTGCGCATTATACCGACGCATGCAATGATTTGCAGGATACCATCATCATCACACAAAAAAGCAGTCCGACGGGGAATCAACTCATTGACTCGGTGCATTGTGGCGATGTGCTTCAAACCCTTTCCGTGACCTGTAGCGATTGTGGCTTTGTTTGGTCAGACAATTCCAAAAACAACGCTTTACAGGTTTCAAGCCCAGGCAGCTACTATGTGACCCTCAATAATGTCTGCGGCAGTGTTTCAGATACTGCGGTGATCGGTTCAATGCCATTGCTAAAACTGGATTTAGGTAAAGATACATTGGTGTGCGATCAGGGCGAATTGTGGCTCAATCCGGCCATCCCATCCACCGGATTAAAATGGTGGGATGCCGGCACAGGAGGCAAGAAGAAAATTACCACAGCCGGAATCTATTGGGCCAGCTACAGCGACCGTTGCAATGCACTCAGCGATACCATCGAAGTGAAATTGGGTGAAAGTCCGAAGTTTGATCTCGGGGATGATATTTCTGTATGTGGACAGCCGGATTTTATTTTTTATGTGGATTCTACAAAATCCGGAATCAGCATTTTGTGGGATGATTTTTCGACGTTCTTCAGCAAGACCATGGAAACTGCCGGCATTTATACTGCCACCCTCACCAATATTTGCGGATCGGTAAAAGATTCGGTTGCGGTGATCGCACATTCGATTCCGGTTCCTTATTTTGCTTTGGGCGATCATTGTAAGATTTCCAGTACGAACTTCAACAACAAAACCGATGTGTTTTCTTCCGGCCCATGGCGTTATACCTGGGATTTTAATGGGGAAGGAAGCAGCACAGAAAAGGATCCTGTTTTTGATTTCAAACAGCCCGGCAAGAAAAGGATTTCCTTGACGGTGGAAACGGAAGCAGGGTGCAAAGATTCGATGGTATTGAGTCTGGATATGAAGAATCAGTTAAAAACGGATTTTGGACTGGTGGATGAAACCATTTGCGATGGGGATACGGTGGTCTTTAAAAATTTGACAGATTTCAACAGTCGTGCGGTTCAATATACCTGGCGATTTGGGGATGGAACCCAGTCAGATTCCTCATCACCTAAACATGTATATCCCTTCAAAGATCAGAGCCGTACCTATTTGGTGACCCTTTTGGCAGATGCCGGGCAGGATTGTCGTGATTCTGTGATTTTGCCGGTAGACGTGAATGCCTTGCCGGATGCAAAGTTTAGTTTCAGTAAGAATGGGTCCAATTTTGAGTTTGTACCCAACCAAATACAATCAGCGAGTGAATACCAATGGAGTTTTTCGAATGGATATAAACAAAAAGGGGCTCCTCTGAATGTTGCGGCCTCGTTGGTGTCCACACCGGGAGATTCATTCAATGTATGCCTGATTGTTACCGATTTGAACGGTTGTGTTTCCAAAACGCTATGTCAAACCTATAGCAATGGATTAGGATTGGTATCTACTAATCGCGATGTTATGAGTATTTATCCCAACCCAACGCGTGGCCTCATCCAAGTGATCATGCCTGAAGGGCGCTATACCATTAAAATTACCGATATGTTAGGCGCGGTTGTTCATGAAACCCGCATCAACGGGAATGAATGGAATCATCAGTTTGAATCCTTTCAGAAAGGGGTATTCTTGATACAATTGACCAATGAATCCCGTTTAACGGTTACCCAAAAGGTGGTGGTGCATTAACTTCATTCACACTTCCTTTTTCCTTCTTAAAGGCCTCACCTAAGGCGAAGTATAGTCGGATGGATGGTACGCTCCTTTGGTATTGTCGATGCTTAAATGGGAATTCTGTTGCTTATCTACCCATGTGCGTCCACCTGTTTTAAGATTGATACAAGTTGGTTTCTTGGGGCACATTGGAGCGATGTGCGAACAATAAAATGGGATTCAGCCCCAATGCAAATGAAATGGTATCTCACCTGTCCGGTGTTTTAACCTTCAAACTTTTCACACTCACAGAATTTCCACAACGCAATTCAATCCGATATTCGCCAACCGGCAAGTAGTACGTTCCATTGTCTTGCTTCGTGAGGGTTTGTTTGAGGTTCGATGGAATCTTGTTTTCGTCCATTTGCAGGGTGTATTTCCACACATTGAAACCGATGTCCATGCGTTTTTTTGATTCGTATATCTCTTGACCCTCAGGGGAATAGATTTGAAGGGTCAATGAATCTCCACAAGAGCCATTGTACAGCACCCAATCGACACTCGGTTCGTAGTAGGTGAAATCAAATTGCTGAGAGCCCCAGGATTTGTTGAAGATCAATTCAGTCGGTTGAAACAGCACCAGCGCACTGTCTTTTACCTGTGAAAGTTTATTCAGCGGATGGGTTGTCATTTGATAAATCGATCTTCCGTGGGTACCGATCAGCAGGTCGCCATCTTTATGTTGAAACAAGTCGTGAACCGCTACATCCGGTAAAGCACCGGGGCCGCGAATGAAGGATGAACCCCCATCAATGCTTGTATATAAGCCATTGTCTGTTCCAACGTATAATAGATTTTTATCTCTAATATCTTCCTGGATTACATTTACCGGGGATGTTGGGAGTCCGCTCAGTTTCACCCAGTTTTTTCCTAAATCCACACTTTTGTACACCATGCTTTCAAAATGATCCCAACGGTAGCCATTCAGGCATACATACAAGGTCTTGGCATCGTGCTGTGAGAACCTCACCCGGCTGACCCAAAAGGAGGCAGGAAGTCCGGCATCTATTTTATTCCAGGTCGCGCCCCCGTCGAGCGTAAGGTGCACGAGACCATCGTCGGTACCCACGATGAGTTGTCCAAACTGATGCGGACTTTCATGTATGCTCGTGATGGTTCCGAAACTTACATCCCCTTTGATGGATCCTTTGGTCAAATCACCGGAGATGTCGGTCCATTGGTTGCCTTTGTTTAAACTGCGGTGCACTTTGTTTGAACCGAAGTACAGAATGTCC
>JBIIVF010000067.1:0-12617 GCA_044339595.1 Bacteroidia bacterium | reverse complement strand
AAGATGATGGTCAGCTTAATCTTACCGGAAGATGCCTTTGCCATCGCCGCAATCACCGGTAAATTTTGTGCTGAATCACCACACCAGGCCTCCGAAATTACGATCCAATGCTGTAGGGATGATTCTTTCAATAAATCTTCGGTTTCAGGACTTATATTCATTGTTTTATTAATCCTTTCCATCCTTTTAAGGTTCAAGGAAGTGAAATCGAACAGATGTTTAGAAGGGTTGTTTCCGGTGGTTTGATGGTGATCCACCAACCACCTGACTTTATCCATAAATTGATCGAAATCAAAATCAGCGTTGGCCCGATTCAAGGGCAGAGAATTGATATTCATATTTTGATACTTAAATTACCGCAAAGAGATGAGATTATAACCGATAAGGCCTTGCGAATGTTCATGTTCAAGATATGATTTATGTCATTTCGATAGCTGCCTTTATTCATTTTTTTTCAAGAATGTGCTCATGAAATTTGCGGTATAAAACAAACAACTATGAAAAAAAATGTGAATCTTTTATTGGTTATTTTACTTGCCATGTTTTTCAGTTTTGAAACAAAGGCTCAAAAGGGCGTTTGGTTGCCTGCCGGTGGTGACATCGCCGGATTTAATAATGCCGCTTATGTGTATCAAAATAATCTGTATGTCTCCGGCATGGAATATAGGGGTGGAGGTATGCCGAAAAGCTACATCAAGAAGTTCAATGGCACATTTTGGACGACATTGATAGAAATGCCCGGCTTTAACAGTACCATCAACGCCATGGTTGAATATAAAGGAGAGCTGTATGTGGCCGGTTCATTCAATATGATCGGTGAAACAGCCAATACCAATAGCATTGCCCGTTGGAATGGGAAAAACTGGAATTCTGTTGGCGGCGGATTCAGCACAACGTCATACGCTCAGGTTCGGGCCCTCGAAGTATATAACAACAAACTATACGTGGGAGGTGGTTTTGACAGCATCGCCGGAATTTCATTAAATAACATGGCAGTATGGGATGGTATCAGTTGGTCGGCCGGTCCAAGATGCGAGTCTGGAAGCGGCATGTACAGCATTGTTCAATCATTGAAAACATTCAACAGCAACCTGTTTATTGGGGGTGCATTTACCAAACTGAATGGCAATGAATTTAACAATATCGCACGATATGACGGTACTGCCTTTCACACTGTGAGCAACGGTGGTGGTGTCGGCACCAATGGTGAGGTGGCCGGTTTTGAATCTTACAACAATGAACTGTATCTACACGGTTATTTTAGCATGCTCGATACTATCGGAGTGAATGGCATTGCCAAATTTGCTACCAACCAATTGCGAAAACTTACCGTTGAGCCCGGGGCGAGTGTTCAATCGCTCAAGGCATTTAACGGTTTTATGTATTCAAGTGGCGCAGGTTGGCTCTCCGGGGTCGATTACTTTGACGGATCAAAATGGGACGGTGCCGGCAATACTAAATTAGTAGGAGAGGGTGCTACGCTGCAGGTTTTCCGAAACAGACTTTTTGTTTTAGGAGGATTCATCAGTTCTGATTCATCATCCTTTGTGTTTAAAGGGTCTGCCATGTTGATTGACAGTGCAGATGCTTGTATGGTAGAAGGGATCGTATATCACGATGCCAACAAAAATTGCATTCAGGATGAAACTGAACCCGGAATGGTAAGAAAAGTGGTGACCATTCATCCCCTGGGACTTTCGGTTTATACCGATTCAGTGGGTTATTTCAGCATGTATCTCGAAAAAGGAATCTATGGAGCCAAAGTTCAACCGGTACCTTATTATGGTGTCTCCTGTTCAGACTCATTGGCTTTTTCCTTTACTAACATCGGACAAAAAACAGATACCCTTCGTTTTGGTATGTTTGTAAGAGACACCTTATTTGATGCCGACGTGAAGATAGCTGCTGCAAGATTAGCGCGTCCGGGTTTCCCATTCGAATATTACATCAATCTTTCCAGTGCAGGAACTGCTTCTCAAAACGGGGTGCTTAAACTTTATCTCGATAACAATGTCAATTACACCAGTGTTACCGGATTGGGCTATAGCCGTGTGAATGGTAATATCTATGAATGGGATATCAAACCATTGGGAGCCAAGCAGTCTATTCAAATCATTGTAAACGGCACCATCAAAGTAGGAACTCCGTTGTCTATTTTGTTGAAATCGTATGCCTGGTTCGTTCCGGCCACTGCTGATGCCAACATGAGCAATAACGCGGATACATCCTTTATTTATACCCGCGGTTCTTTCGATCCGAACGACAAGCAGGTTTTTCCTGCCGGAACCGGAACCAACGGATTGTTGGGCCCCAATACTGCTCAAAAATTGCGTTATCACATCCGCTTCCAGAATACAGGAACCGATACCGCCTTTAACATTGTGATATTAGATACCTTGTCCTCTTATTTGAGTGCAGAGACTTTTGAAGAAGGTGGTTCTTCACATCCATACAGCTTTGAAATGCTGCCGGGTAATGTGCTCAAATTTCATTTTGAGAATGTGATGTTGCCGGATAGCAATGTGAATGAAAAAATGAGCCATGGATATGTTTCCTTCTGGATCTCACCAAGATCAAGCATTGCCCTGGGCACATCGATCAAAAATACAGCGGATATCTATTTCGATTTCAACGATCCGGTACGCACCAATACCACTGTATCTACTTTCGACCAATACGGAAGTGCACCTGTAACCCGATTTGCAAACGATAAAATGGTCGTGTATCCCAATCCGGGTGCCGGAATCATGACCGTGCGCATGACCGATGTGGATCAACAGTGGCAAGTATTTGTGTTTGACCTTCAGGGAAAATGTGTCGCGAATAGACTGACCTCCCATGATGCTGCCGATTTTGATTTAACCCACTTTGAAAACGGGTTATACATCATCCGGGCTGTGAGTGAAGCCGGAGAAATAAGAACCGGAAGATATGTTAAAGCAAACTAATCCAGATTTAGTTTAAAATTGGTAATTCAAAGCCCTTCGGTATTTTACTGAAGGGCTTTTTAACTGCTGTTATCGCATCATTCATGCCATGACTGAGTTTCTCTGATCTGAAATATTCGCGTAATTTGCAAGGGTAACAACTCATTGGATTATATCATGATAATAGATTAGATTAATCAACCTCTTTATTTGTCAACTTTTCTTATTTCAAAGAAGACGACAGACAGGTCATTCTATCTTTTAAAGAAAGCCATCCATTTGCCTTTCTCACAGGAAGTTTTTTAACCGGTGGGCAAGTCGCCACGCAGATACCGGTTTTGTTGGAGGAAAGGGACGGAGAACTGTACCTTCAGGGTCATATCATGCGGAATACCGACCACCACAAAGCTATAATGGAAAATCCGAAAGCCCTGGTGGTATTCACAGGTCCGAGTTGTTATGTAAGTGCGAGTTGGTATAGCCATCCACATTTCGGATCTACCCGGAATTACATGAGTATTCATGCCGGCGGATGCGCGAATTTTTGAATGACGATGGACTGGTGGCTTTCATGAAAAAGCTGACCCTCAAATTTGAAAATGGCAACACGCAATCCCCCACTTTCTACGATAATCTTCCGGATGAATTTTTGAGCAAAATGTTGCCTGCGATTGTTGGGTTTGAAATGAAAGTAAATCATCTGGAGAATGTCTTCAAGCTCAGTCAGAATCGCGATGAAATCAGCTTTATGAACATCATAAACGAATTGGAAAAGCAAGGAGGGGAAGCAGCACTCATTGCCGGGGAAATGAGAAAGAGAAAGACGGGTTTGTTTTAGGAGTAGTGGGAAAAACGGCGGTATTTTTAGGGGGGGCTGAAAAATATAACAAACAATTCTAAAGAAGTTTGATGAGACGACTGCGGTTTAACGTTTTTTAGCTACAAGCAGGGTGTCTCGAAAGATAAAATTCTGAACGGAAAAACAAAGTATTCCAATCCGAAAATCTTTTCAGCGATACATGAACTGAGCCTTTATTTTAGGTGATGTTATGTGTTCGGCTTTCTCATTCATCAGGCGAGTTTAACAAAATTGTCTTCGAGTTTGACATTAAAGTTTATCTCAGCTTTTAATGCCTTGAAAACTTTTAAAACAGTGTCAATTGTCGCACTATTCGCACTGCTTTCAAGTTTAGAAATTTGAGCTTTCTGCACCCCAACAAGTTTGCCAAGTTCTTCTTGTGTAAGGTGACGTTCTTGTCTTGCAGATTTAATCATTTTTCCTAACACGTCCATACGAAGTTCATATTCGTAATCATCTCGGTCAGTTGTACCGACTTTGCCGATATACTTGTCCTTCATTTCAGTAAGTGAATAAGTCTTAATTTCTTTAGTTGCCATCTGATTATTTATTAGTTTTGTTTTTAAAATATTTGCCCTTAAGCCTAACAGCTCGGTCAATTTCATTTGCCGGGACTTTGTCTACCTTTTTAATGAAACCGTGAGTTGCAATTACTAAGGTTTCTTTTTTGTACCAGTTTCCGTTGGTGATTAAGGTGTGGCCCTGCGGACAAGTATAGCAGTTCTGCTCGGCATTGAAGCTGAATTCACAAACGTTATAGGCATGATCAGGTGCCATGGAAGCAGAAGAGATATCAGGAATGGCAACCAGGGTTTCAATGCCGAGTTCCTGAGCGGTTTTAAGTTCAGAACCGGCACAAAACTTTCGGCTACCACTGAACTGTCTGCGGAGCAAGAAACCCCGCCTATTGCAAATGTGTATGTTATGCCCAGTATTAAATTGATTTTCTGTATAATTCTTTCCAACGAAGATCGGTTTGTTGGTCAACCCATTGTTTTGACTTATAGCCCCCACTTCTTAAATTCTGATTTATTAGCTTCCCAAATCCAAACGAATAATTGATACTATTGTCCTTCCCCAATTCAACGTATACACCATCAGACACTTTAAAAACACCATTTAAACCTTTGAATGTTAATCCATCAATGGAATTACTTGGCGTTTGACCAGGCTCTAATATTGTCACGCCTTGATTCTCGTCTAAAATATAAAATTGAATATTTGAATCATTCCGTGTTATTTTTCCTCCTTTTTTTATGCCTAACAACTGAAGCAAAGATGCAATACCAAGCCCTAATCCAATATTTCTGGTTGTTTGGTTTTCTGAGAGTGATAAACCTACTGTTGCAAGAAGTCCTAATGACGATCTTGTAAAAGGATCAATCTTATTTTCAAGCGTTTTAAGCCCAGCATATGACACGATACTGGAGGTAGTTATTGTTAATTGGTTCTTTTTCATTTTCTTTTATGATATGAAATGTTAATCAATATTTATTCCGCTTTAATCTATCTGACATATTGTCATTTGACTAAAAGCCGACACTTAAGTTGTCCGTGTTGCAAAACCGGAAAGCTGATGCGCATATTTTCGTTTGCTGCCAATGCACCACCAAGCCTGCAACAAATCGCACAACGGCAAAAGGAGGTGTCAGTATAGAAAACAGCACTTGCATAAGAATGCGAGCAGGAAGGGTATGGCCATCGTTGACCCAAATGAGTTCCCCCAATGATCAGGAATCATTCTTTGAAACAAAAAGATTAAAAAATGCCCTGAAACGGAGAGAATCAAGAGTTAAACGGGTTCAATTTCGTCTTAAAAAATGTCGGATTCACGACAAAATTCCGATAGCTATCGGAATCAAAACCCATATTAGAAAATAAGCCACCGAAAGCTTCAGACAACACAGGCTTAAAACGAACCGTTGCGAGGCAACGCTTCGTGTAAGCCTTATGTGTTATGTGCTGGCTTTCTTCTTTCTTCGGTTTTATAGAATTGTATTTTCACCTTTTAAAGTCTCTGAAAATCTGATTGCTATTGATGTTCCTATTATGAAATTATTGTTTGTTGGTGTTGTCTTGGTTTCAAATATGTTGTCTTTATTGTTTAACCAACGTCCTTCAAGTCGGCAAATGATATTATGTGTCGGGGAGTAGTCAAGGTTTAGTGAAAGTCCTGTTGTTTTAAATCCGTTTGGTGTGCTTGACGGGATGATTATTCCCGTTTCATCTTGGTAATATTCTGCTCTTATTGCTGTTTTCCAAGTCTTTTTTATTGCAAATTGTCCAATGATTACAGGGCTAAACCAAAAGTCATAATCGGAGCTTCCTTTTATTCTCTGTTGTGTTCCAATGTCAAACCCTGCGATTAAACCAAACTTTTTGGTTAGCTGAAATTGTCCGTAAAAATTGTTGAAATATCGCATTCTTCTTGTTGTGTCGGGGTCGTCTGTTCCGATGAACGTACTCCAATTAAGAGTAACTTTTTCAGTCGGACTAAAATTTATCTGGGTGCCAAATGAGGGTAATGAATTTCCCTGAAGTCGCTGGATGCGTTGCCAACCGTTTACTATTAGACCTGCTATTTCCCATTTATCGTTTGGGGTATAGGTCAATTTTGCTCCCGACAAAAAATAAGGTGAATTTTCAGCCAACAAGGAACGTGTCATTGTCCAATTGTCAGTGGAAATTGCACTTTCAAAACCAATATGTGAAGCAAAAACGCCTGCATCTATCCAAAGATTATTTTTCTTATTTAGCGACAAACCAACATTAGCTTCAAAAATATTTTTCAATAGACCTGATTCTGCTGCATAATTGTCATTGGAATAGGTTCCTGTCTGTAAAGCAAAATTTGCTCGATACTTTGAATGTTCCAAGCCAAGTTTTACAAAACCTAAGTTTAAGTTAAACTCTTTGTGTCGGTTGTGGTTAAATAAAAACGGTTGTCTTTCTGTTCCTTGTGGTTGGTTGAAATCATAAACATAAAAAACATCCAAAAAGCCTGAAATATTCAATGTTGGCTTTTGTTGCCAAATGCTATCATTTTGAGCAAATAGAAAGCTGTTTAAAAAGCAAAATAGGACTAAAAAAAAACTCCTTACTTGCATTGATGAATTGGTTCTGAACAATTGTCCAATAAGGCTAATCCAAAATGCAATTCTATAAAACAGTTTTAAGTTAAAATTCATTCTTCATTTATGTTATCTGTTATATTAGAGATATCGTTCTTTAAGCTTGCACATAACGATCCGCGTGCAGGCGAGGGCAGGGGCATAGCATTCCTAACCATCGATTCAGCACAATCAACCAAAGGTATAAAAAAGTTTGAAATTACCTAAATGCCCTGCTTTCGCTTGCACGTTGTTAAGCGGCCGTTGAGAGTGGAACGAAATTACAATGACCTGGACTTCATTTGCGGCAAAAGTGCAACATCCGAAAATCCTGAGCCCTCACTTTTGCCACTTTTGCAAATGAAGTTACAGGTCATGGCTTCAGATGTCGAAACGCTGGGCGGCCTTCGACGTGGGGGATTACTCTTGCGCAAGCGGCGCCGCGTTTAGGCGGTGCGTTATGGATAGGCGCCTCCTAAGGCTGAAACAAAAAAACGAGGTTACTTTCAATGTCGCCTAACGTTTTGCGTGCAGGCGAGGGCAGGGGCATAGCATTCCTAATCATCGATTTAGCACAATCAACCAAAGGTATAAAAAAGTTTGAAATTACCTAAATGCCCTGCTCTTGTTTGCACGTTGTTAAGCGGCCGTTGAGAGTGGAACGAAATTACAATGACCTGGACTTCATTTGCGGCAAAAGTGCAACATCCGAAAATCCTGAGCCCTCACTTTTGCCACTTTTGCAAATGAAGTTACAGGTCATGGCTTCAGATGACGAAACGCTGGGCGGCCTTTGGCGTGGGGGATTACTCTTGCGCAAGCGGCGCCGCGTTTAGGCGGTGCGATATGGATAGGCGCCTCCTGCGGCTGAAACAAAAAATGCAGAGACTCTCAATGCGGCTTAACTAGCGTATACCCGCGTAAAAATAATCCTATTACAGCCTAAATTCGCTTGTATTAGCGAATATACACCTTTTTTTCATCCCATCAAACCATGTATTATGGAGACACCTGGGCTTTCTCCAGGGTGAATCAATTCCCATGTTCATCCTTATAAACCACCGCCGATACCGGAAGAAATACATTTTAAGCGGGCATACATGTCCCCGTACTTTTTTGTTCTGCATTGGAAATTGAGTTGTTCAAGTCTAATTTAGCCGCGGAAAAGTGCCTTGACCCATAAGCCTTCACCTTTTTTTGTGATAAACCCAAAATGAAATTGATCTACTGTCACCATTCTTCCCGGGTGCGACCCCGTCTGATGTAACATGATATGGCACTAAAAACCATCCCTTCAGTCATCCTATGGATTATTTTGATCATGAGCAACACCGCCGCTTGGGCCCAAATGGATTCAACGCTCAAAACACCGGCCGCCAACACCAAAGTTGAAATCTATGATGTGGTGGCCGTGTATAAGGAACATAAGGACAGTCGTGGCATCACACGAACCTTTACCTATGAAATGAAGGGAGACATTCTGAACTATGATCAAAGCACCGGGGTGCTGACATTTAAAGATCTGGACGGTAAAGTGTATTCTTTAAAAGGCTCGGATTTCAAATACTTTGAATACGACAAAGTGTTCACCACCAAAATAAAGCCGGTGGTTATTCATGCCCGAAAGGATTCCGGTGTCGAATGGAGCGCAGGCATCACCATGGGATATTTCAATATTCGTCATGATTTTACTCCCGATGACCATTTCCTCAATGGATTTGAGTCATCTGCCGATATTCCGGTCTGCTTAATATTGGGAGCAGGGAAGTATCTGAATAAACATGCTTTGGCCGGAGTGAATACTGAATATGCCTTGGTGATGGGTGACAGCCGCTACTTTAACATAGGAGCGAGGTATCAATACATGTACCATCCCAACAAAAATACGACCTTCTATTTCCCGGCAGAACTGAAATATGGGCGATATCAGTTTATGTCCCAATACCAAATAAACGATACTCTATTTCTGGATAATTCGGGATGGATGTTTCCTGCCAGCACAGACACCAAAGTATCGTCGCACTGCGCAGAACTCAACCTGGGACAAGGGGTTTCCTTTGCCTTGAAAAACAAAAAATCTATTTCCATGGAACTAATGTTGTTCAATCAGTTTATGCTGAGTCAAAAAATCAAGGGAATCGATGCCAGAACTCCGGATAGTGTATATGGGGTGAATGGAGTGAAGTTTTCGTTGATGATGCATTGGTAGTATAGTCAGCCATGAACGGTGATTCGATTTATGTGGCCGTCATGGTCCCCTGCGGTAGACCTTGATTGCCTGAGAAGTCACCCCACAAAAAAAGCCCTCCGGTTCTGAAGGGCTTTTTTTTATAGTGAATTATTATATCAATTTACCGAAACCAGCTTCTCGGCTACATACTTGCCGGCAGCCAGATTCTCTGCAATTTCTTTAAATGCCTGTATGGTAATCTTTACATCATCCATGGAATGCACCGCGGTTGGAATCAATCTCAACATGATGACACCTTTTGGAACCACCGGATACATCACGATGGAGCAGAAAATATTGTAGTTTTCGCGAAGATCAAAGGTGAGGTGGGTGGCTTCAGCAACCGTTCCACTTAAAATAACCGGTGTTACGCAAGTAGTGGTGGTGCCGATATTAAATCCGGCTTCTCTTAATCCACCTTGTAAGGCATCTACAATTTTCCATAGGTCGTCTTTTAACGAAGGATCTGTTTTCAATAAATCCAGTCTCTTGCGGGCACCGATTACCAGCGCCATCGGCAGTGACTTGGCAAATATCTGTGAACGCATATTGTATCTGAGGTAATCCACCACATTCTTGTCGGCAGCGATAAAAGCCCCGATGCTCGCCATTGACTTGGCAAAAGTGCTGAAATAAACGTCGATGCCATCCTGAACGCCCTGATGCTCTCCGGTTCCTGCACCGGTTTTACCCATGGTGCCAAATCCGTGCGCATCATCTACCATTAATCTGAACTCGTAACGATCTTTGAGGGCTACAATGTCTTTGATATTGCCCTGATTTCCGCTCATGCCGAAAACCCCTTCGGTAATCACCAAGATGGCTCCGCCGGTTGTTTCAGCCAGTTTGGTTGCACGCTGGAGTTGTTTTTCGAGATTAGGGATGTCATTGTGAGCATACACAAAGCGTTTTCCCTGGTGCAAACGCACGCCATCGATAATACAAGCGTGACTTTCAGCATCATAAACTATGATGTCTCTTCTATCCACCAAGGCATCAATGGCGCTCAATATGCCCTGATATCCGAAATTCAGAAGAATACAATCTTCTTTCATGACGAATTCGGCCAATTCCCTTTCGAGGGCTTCATGATGATCGCTGTTTCCGCTCATCATGCGGGCTCCCATGGGATAAGCCAGTCCATATTCTGCAGCCGCTTCTGCATCTACCCTGCGAACTTCCGGATGATTGGCCAATCCGAGATAATTATTTAAACTCCAGGTCAGTCTTTCCTTGCCCCTGAACTTCATTCTGGGTGCAATTTCACCTTCTAGCTTTGGAAATGTAAAATAACCATGAGCTTCTTTCAGGTGCATGCCCAAAGGCCCCATGTTTTTGATGATTTTCTCAAATAAATCCATTGATTTTAAATTTTGTGGCAAATTTAAGGAAATGTTATGCTTTAATAAAGGGTGTACTTATGAGATTTATCAACGAGTTGTTTCCTCCGTGTTTGAATCGGGCAGGGCAATAAACCCATCCACAGACTGCAAGGATACAAAGCGGGCATAAATGCCATTTTGGGAAATAAGTTGGTCGTGGGTGCCGCGTTCAGCAATTTTGCCCTGATCCAAAACAATGATCTCATCGGCATCGCGAATGGTGCTCAGGCGATGTGCGATGACCAGGCTGGTTCGGTTTTTCAACAATCTTTCCAGGGCCTGTTGCACCAGATGTTCTGAGGCTGAATCGAGACTGCTGGTAGCTTCATCCAAAATCAGAATTTCCGGATTTTTAAGGATGGCTCTGGCAATGGCGATGCGTTGTTTTTGTCCGCCGGAAAGTTTAATGCCCCGATCGCCCACGGTGGTTTCATATTCTTGCGGAAAACTGCGGATAAAGGCATCGGCATTGGCAGCGACGGCCGCATCGGTGATTTCTGATTCGGTGGCTTCAGGCTTGCCATAACGGATGTTTTCAAGAATAGAGCCTCCGAATAACATAGCATCTTGCGGAACGATTCCGATTTTTTCGCGATAGGCCTGTAGATTCAAGGTTTTAATGTCTTTTCCGTTTAAGGATATGGTTCCGGCATCGGGTTGATAGAATCGCAGCAACAGCGATGTAATGGTGCTTTTTCCGGCACCACTGCCTCCCACCAAGGCCACCTTTTTTCCGTTGGGAATGGTAAAGGAAATGTCGTTTAACACAGAAAGTTCAGGCCGGGATGGGTAAGAAAACCGGATGTTCTGAAAGGATAGATTTGCATGAAAATTTGAATCCACATGGCTGTTATGATCCGCACTGCTGTGGGGATCTAAAGTGTTATCTTCTCGTTTTTCGTCGAAGATTTCCCGCACCCTTTGGGTAGCACCGACGGTTTTTTGAAGTTGATTGTAGTTTTCGGCGAAACCGGCCATGGATCCGGCGATAAACATGCCGTAAAAAATGAAGGAATTCAGTTCTCCAATGCGCATTTCTCCCGATTGTATCATTTTGATGCCGCTAAACATGACCAATGAGATGGCACCAAACATAAATAACACCACCGTGGCAGCAAAAGCCCCTCTAAATCGGGCATTTTTGATGGCCATTTCCACCACCAGTCCGATGCCTTTTTTATATCTCTGAATTTCGAATTTCTCATTGGTGAAGGCCTTTACATTGGCGATACCCTGCAAACTTTCTTCTAAAATTACGCCGGTATCGGCCAGTTTGTCCTGTGTGTCCCTCGAAATCTGTCTGATTTTTTTCCCAAACAAAAAGGCGAATAAAACCACAAAGGGAATGACCAATAGCATCAGGCCTGCAAGCTTTATGTTGGTCACCAAAATGATGGCAATGCCTGCAATTAAAGTGATACTTTGTCGTAACACATTGGCCAGAAAGGTGCTGAGGGTATCTTGTATCTGGCTTAGATCTGCGGTTACCCTGCTGATCAATTCGCCTACCCTTCGCTGCGCAAAAAAGGCCATGGGTAAGCGAAGCAATCCACCGTATAAATCGAGACGGAGGTCTGCCAGGGCTTTTTCTCCGACCATAGCAAACCAGGTGATTCTGAAATACGACAACACAGTTCCGATACCCAAAAGGGCTACAATGACTAAAAATACTTTGCTGATATCTTGTCCGAAATATTTGGTTTCATTTCCGGCTGCAATGTCCATCAATTGACCGAATAGATAAGGATAGGCCAAACTCATGGCGCTGCCGAGAGAAAGAAAGAGCAAGGCGGCGATGAATTTAATGCGATAGGGTTTGATATACCGGAAGATGAACAGAGATTGCCGAATATTATCTGCCGATAATTTTGCTTTGGGCATATCGGCTTTCATTTTTCCGCCGGAATTTAAACTGGCCATAAGGTTTGATTGAGTTGGATGATGCAAATTAAGACAATTAAAGATTGGGTTAGTTTGCTTTGAGGGATGTTAAAGGGTCTGAACCATTAAAATCGTACACGGATTTTTGCGCCAGGGATAGCAGCGGAAAGCCCGCAGAGAGGAACGAACGAGGACTTGCAGCGGATAGCCCGACGCCGGCACCGAAGA
>JBIIVF010000200.1:0-3383 GCA_044339595.1 Bacteroidia bacterium | reverse complement strand
CCATGATGTATAACAGAGATGACCATAATTTCGAAGAAGTGGTAAATTCATTCTGTTCATCCATGGGACTAGATCGCTCTAAAATACCCAGCACCGGTTTGGTTCACACTTTTGCCATTCAAGATGAGTTTCAAGGGCCGTTATCACAAATTAGATATGATTATACCCCAACTGCTGTTATTCATCCTGATAATTCTATTGTAAACACGATTAAAAGATTTGGAAGTGAACTGGACGATTATCATAATAAGATATATGGACAAAAGGGATTTGTAAAATTTACCGATGATGCTGAAAAAACATTAAAAGATGGTGGAACCTGGGTAAAGGCAGGAAGTTTAGTGGCTACCGTTTTATATGGGCCTGCTGTCGGAAGTGCCGTTTATAGGGTTGGTAATGCAATGGAGAATATCTCAGAATACATTGGTATGTTTAAAGCAATGGATAAAGGAGACTGGACCAAGGCTGGCATTAAAGCTAGTGCATTGGTCGCCGGGGAATTTAAAGACAAAAGGCTAAAGAAAATTGCAATTCAAAAAGGATTGAAGGGAGAAGAGAAGTTGGGGGCAACTATAATGGGTGATATAGTGATTGATGAATTAAAAAAATCAGCTGAAAAGTTAACCGAAAAAAAGGAGGATTAAATGTATTTAATCATAGGGCTGCTGTTGTTGGGCTTTGATGTGCTTTACATAAGGTATCTTGTCAAAGATCCAATTCCATTTGAAGAAGACTTAGGTGGGGCAAATCTAGAGGGCTGGACAGCGGCATTGGGTATTTTAACCGCAAGTATCTTTCTTTTTTTGAAGCATTTTAATTCATAATGATTTAGGTGAACATTGTCCATTATCTATGTAAGACTCCCAAAATTCAGTATCAACGGCTAAGTATGTAAATCTCCAAACGGCCGGCGCCAAGAATTCTCTTATGATCTACCACTATGCTGATTGGCGCCCCTGGCCACAGCGGCAGCCCGGAATGCGGCAGGCCTATTGCCTGCCGCGGAAAAAGGGCGAGCGGCAGTTAAGCCCCTTTTGACGCGATGCAGGCAAAGGACTTTGCGCATGAGGACTATAGCGGAGGCCGTGGCCGTTTGCCGCTAACTTAAAGAAATTGCCAACGAAATGATGATGGTTTTATGGCGAAGGTTTGGCACCCTTACATTATTCTACGATCTCCTCTCCTGCCTGCTGCAACTGATAATAATAACCGCCTTTTTTCAACAAGGTTTCATGGGTGCCTCTTTCTTCGATCTTTCCTTTTCTGAGTACGAGAATTTCATCGGCGTGGCGGATGGTTGACAGTCGGTGGGCAATGACGATGGAGGTGCGGCCTTTCATCAGTTTGGCGATGGCTTCTTGTATGAGGTCTTCGGTTTCTGAGTCTACACTGCTGGTGGCTTCATCGAGCACGAGGATTTTTGGATCGAAGGCCAAGGCCCGGATGAAGCTGATCAACTGCCGCTGCCCTACCGACAACGATGATCCTCTTTCCATGACGGGATAATCCCACCCGCCGGGCAATTTATCGATGAACTTATCTGCACCTATGGCGCGGGCTGCCTCTTTCATTTTCTCTTGTCCGATGCCTTCTTTGAACAAATGAACGTTGTCGCCAACAGAACCGGCAAAGAGAAAAACATCTTGCATGACCACGGCTATTTGTGATCGGAGCGATTTTAAATCCCACTCTTTCAGCGGAATGCCATCTATCTGAATGCTGCCATCGGAAATATCGTAAAAGCGGCTCAATAAATTGATGATGGTGGATTTACCTGCCCCTGTGGCGCCCACCAATGCGAGGGTTTTGCCTTCTTTGAGTTCGAAGGAGATGTCTTTGAGCACATGTTCATTTCCCTGATAGGCGAACCATACCTGTTGAAATGAAACATGACCCTTGATTTCTGCTTTGTGTTTGCCGCCCGTTTCGCCGGTAGCACTGTCATCGAGCAAATCAAAAATTCTATTGGCGGCCACCATGCCCATTTGTATGGTGTTAAAACGATCTGCAATCATGCGCACGGGTCTGAAAAACATGTTGATGTACATGATGAAGGAAATCATGACACCGGGCGTTACGCTGCCTCCCAGGGCCTCTTTGGTGCCCCACCACACCAACAGACCGGTAGATAAGGCGGTGATGATTTCTACCACCGGAAAGAATACGGCGTAATGAAAGACTGATTTTTTGTTGGCGATGAGATGGGCTTTGTTGATTTCTCTGAATTTTTTGAATTCCTGATCTTCGCGGTTGAAAATTTGAACGACCGACATGCCGGTAAGGTGTTCTTGTACGAAGGCATTGAGTTTGCTTACTTGGTTGCGGACTTGATTGAAACTGCTTTTTACTCCTTTTCTAAAGAGGTTGGAGGCGATGATGAGCAAGGGCAATACGGATAGACAGATGAGGGACAGTTTCCAATCTGTGACAAACATGACCACGGTGATAAAGATGATTTGAAGGAAATCACCGGAAATAGTGATCAATCCTTCAGAAAATACCTCTGCAATGGTTTCAATGTCGCTCACACTGCGGGTGACCAGCGTGCCAACGGGTGTTTTATCGTAGAAACTGAGTTTTCGGCGGGTGAGGTGATCGAAGACTTTTTTTCGCAAATCCTGAATGACATGTTGTCCTAACCAATTGGTGTACCAGGTATGGAAAAACTGAATGGCTCCGTGCAAAAGCAGCAATCCCAGGATGATGAGCATGATTTGGCTCAAGCCGGATAAATCGCCATTGGCCACAGGGTTATCGATGGCCCATTGCACCAAAACAGGCCTTACCGGCGCTAAAACAGAGATGACCAGGGTTAACACCGCAGCGATGATCAACTGTCTTTTGAAGGGGAATGACAGCTGAAAAATGCGTTTTAGCAGGGTTAAATCAAATCGATCTTTTTGCATGTTGGCTTAATGGGAGGAATTGTTTTTCAAAAAACGGCTATTCTTCCTTATTCTACAATTGGAAGGATGATTTGTTTACTTGCGATGGCTTCCCAATCATAATTTACTTTCCACAGGTACAGGGCATACGGCGGTGCTGACATGCCGGCATTTCGTCGATCGCCCGAATTCAGAATTTCTAAAAATTGTGCTTCATCGATTTTACCTTCGCCCAGCATGAGGAGGGTTCCGACCATGGCCCTGACCATGTTTCTGAGGAAACGATCGGCTTCTACGACAAATATCCAATGTTGATCTCTTTTATACCAACGGGCGCGGTGGATTGTACAAAGATTGGTTTTATTGCCGCCGCCGCTTTTACAAAAAGCCCCGAAATCGCGGTGATTGAGGAGAATTTGGCAGGCGGCATTCATGCGATGGATGTCGAGGGATCTGCTCATGTAATGGCTTCGTCCGAACAAGAAAGGGGAATGCTGT
>JBIIVF010000065.1:0-12775 GCA_044339595.1 Bacteroidia bacterium | reverse complement strand
GGGCGGCCTTTGGCGTGGGGGATTACTCTTGCGCAAGCGGCGCCGCGTTTAGGCGGTGCGATATGGATAGGCGCCTCCTGCGGCTGAAACAAAAAATGCAGAGACTCTCAATGCGGCTTAACGTTCGAGGGCTTGCGCAGTTTGGCAATAGGGAGAGGAGTCTTTCAGCTTAACGGGGGCTTCTTGGTGTATCAAAAGTATGATTTTAGCACAAAACTGCCAAATTGCGCGATTGCCCTTTGTTATGGGGCGTAAATCTTTGCTCTATTTGTATCAGCAATTTATAAAACCAATTTTCAAGTTAGTTTGACATCTTCACCAATGGCAACGTAATTACCTTTTGTCGGTCTTCCATAATGCATTTAACCACATACATACCGGCAGGAAGGGAAGATATATCGATTTC
The DNA here is from genome assembly GCA_044339595.1 of Bacteroidia bacterium. Taxonomy (GTDB): domain Bacteria; phylum Bacteroidota; class Bacteroidia; order NS11-12g; family UBA9320; genus CAZTGZ01. The sequence continues at coordinate 12,369 of JBIIVF010000065.1, read as the reverse complement.
CCAAGGCTGTGAATGGGTCTTAGTTGATTTTTCAAGTACCACCTTGCCGATTGGATCTATAATTTGTATGGTGGCTGATTGTGCCGTTTCAAAAAGTACGTTAAGCGTATTCCCGGCAGGGTTCGGATACATCACCAATTCAGGTTTGGGAACATCCAAAGTTTTAACGTCATCTCGAAATGGTTCCGGATAATTTTCAGGATATACCGCTGTGCAGGGTTCCAAAGAATCTACAAACATATAATGTGTGCCGGTGTCTTTGATTTGATTCATCCGGTAGAGTTGACAAATCCAGTATTCTGCCAATGGAAATAAACTGCTGTCTGCATTGGATGCAAGCGAAGTATAAATAGTTAAGGCTTTGGAATAATCGTTTACCAAAGTATAAAACCCTGCTTTGGCAAATTGAATATGCTGAGAAAGTAGCATGGCGGCAGAATCGGAAGAAGTATCGCTGCGTTGTGCCCAATGATTAAGTACATTTTTGAGTGAAACCAGATGGTTATGGGTAGAATCGGGTTCTTCCAGAAATGCAGAGTCTTGAGATAAATAAAGTGCAGCCAATTCATTCATCTTGTTTATACCGATATCAATATAATACCAATCCACCGGTACCATGCCAGAGTTCCATTCGGGAGCTGTGAGGGCAGTTTCCCAATCAGGGATGAGATTATCAGTATTTAGGGTATCATATTGATCGGTGAGGATTTCTTCGAAAACATCTTTCACATTTTGATTGGGATTTTGCCAGGTAATGCTTCGAGGATTGGCATACATGGCATATCCGATACCAGCACTGCCTCCTTGTGAACCTTGATTGCTGCAATGGGTGTTTCTTGCATTGTCAAAGGTGGTTTGAAGGGAATAGTGATTGGTGGGTGATGCGATAGAAATGATATACATCAGGTATGCATTATCTTGGAATAAAAGTGTATTTACACCATGCTGCGGTGCATCATTAGAAGGCAAAGCCCAAAAATTTTGTGCAGCATTGATAGTTGAACCCGACCAACTCAAGGTGACATCCCTTGTCCTACCAAACAATGCAAAATTCCCTGTTCCGCTATTAAATTTCAAATCATTGATGCCATTGTGTAAGTACAAAGGAGCAGCAAGCAAAACCACACTTTTATTAAAAGCATCTTGTGAAGTTGTATTGTAAAAGCGATTTCCTCCTCCGCTACGACCAAAGGCGTTGGACATTTCAAGGGTTCCGGCGGCTACACGCATACCTGTGCCGGTGTTGCTGCCATAATAGTTGCTGCATCGTGAATAAAGCGAGCCCGGTGCTAAATAATCTAAACCGTTTACGGTTACTTGAAAAGTTGACCCGGTTACCGATAAAGCAGCTGTTTTGTTGCCGGTAAAGGAAACCCCTTCATCTACATTGTTTACTTGAATGGATTGTAAGAAAGAAGGAATATCCATCCCGTTAGCTTGAATACCAAAGGCGCTGTTGCCGTTTTTGATTTCTCCGGTATTATACACCAAGCCCTTGCCTTCTATCCATAAACCGTTTTCACAACCGTCTAAGGTGAGGTTTTTAGCCAGCAGTGGAAATCCGCCCACCACATTATAGCTTTTTAACCCGTTTCTGCTGTTTTCAATGTTCACATGATTTATTGTATTTCTGTGACCCCAAAGATAAACTCCATGAAAATCATCCACTCCACTCATTGGGGCAATGGTAGTATGATCAAGTTCAGAACGAATTCCCAAGTTTAGCACCGCATTTTCTCCCATTTCAATCATGCCGTTTTTGATAGAAAAGAATTTGGAGTTATCTGCATCATCGTCTAACCAAAGCACGTGGTCTGTAATTTCTACAAGTTTGTGGGAGGCGGAGGTGCCACTAAATTGAATGGATGCATCTTGTCCCAAGTATATTCGACTTCTGGCTTCGACAGCATTGCTTATACCGGGCATGTTAAAGCGTACAAAGCCTTGTCCGTTGCTGCCGCCAGTGGGGCAAAAGCAGGCTCCGCTTTCTAATTTTAATGTTCCTTTAATTTCAAGCATGGCATTGGGGCCATCTAAAATGATTTGAGTATTCGGGCCAATTCGCAAGGTGGCGCCTTCTTCGATGGTGAGGCGCGAATTGTCTTGAATTCTTAATATGCCTGGTGAGTTGTCATTTTTGAGAAATAATTCACTACCCAACTCAATAATAGCATGCGCTATGCCTGAACTTACGGCATCTCCTACCTGAAATAATCCATCATCTACAATGGTTAATTTTCTATTACATACATTCAATACATTAGACTGTGCAAATGAATTTGACCAATTATTATTAACAAGCAATTCGCCACCGTTCACTATGAGTTCATCTGACATGGTAAAAGCAGATTGTTCAAATCTATAATTAAAAACGCTGTTTGCAGGTAGATGAGTTATATCAACTTTTAAGTTCTCACAAGTGACATTTTTATCGAAAAACAATAAGTCCTCTTTAGTTTTAAAAACAAAAGTTGGAAAAGTCACATCCATGGTTTGCGAAATGTCATCAGAATTGATTAGTTCGCCCTGAGTTGATTCAAAGTCTGAAATAAAATTCTCATTAAATACTTCTTTTATTTCCGGTTTTAATTCGCATGAAACACTGCGAATCAACTCATTGCCATACTCATAAACATTCTGTATAACATTCTGACTAATGTATGGAAAGCTTATTTGATCAGAAGGTCTGTTATCAATTAGAGGTTGACAAATTTGTTGTAATGTGAGAGATGCGTCATCTACACGTGATGAACGCCAAATGGTATAATCGTTATATTTTGTACTACCATTAATTATATTCGGATTATTTGGCCCATCAAATAAATCAACTAACATAGATGCAGTATTCATCTCGCTTGCCAAACCATGAGTTACTGTGTTTTCGATTGCCTGTGTTCGGTTGTTGATATTTCCTCTCCGAACTAATTGTTCATAATTTTCAGGTTCATCATTATCTATTGTTCGATTTTCATAATGATAGAAAGAGGCATCTTGTCCTGCTTCGTTGTCTTGATTTCGATAAACGATATCCATAATTTGTGCAAATCCTTCAGCCCAACCTTCTGTCCAAGCCAACTTTTCTTGTCCACTATTGAATGTTAATGAATGGTCATTAAAAGGTATTTGATAGTTGAAACATTTATTCTGTAAGTGCCACATTAAATAATGTCCAAATTCGTGATATGCAATATTTTCGTCTTCGTCATCTTCGAAATCTCGATAGATACAATCTTTCGCTGAAAATAGCATTCCCAAAGCGATTCCAATCGGAAGTTTGAGCTTACTACCAAAAAATGTAGGAACTGAAACTCCACCCGCTATAATTAAGCTTGAAACCGGACCGGGAAGCATAAATGCACCTGATGTATGCCATAAACCTCCACCTCGATTGAAGGGAGTTCGCATAATCACTAATTCCTTACCAGAACTCCCCAAATTCAAATCACTTATTGATTCATTGCAATATTTCATGGTTTGATAAGCATAATGTAATAAATGAAGTTTTGTGTTTTCTTTTCCTGGGTAAAAAGTTCCGATAGTTTGATGATTGTTATCTCCATTATTGTATGTCCAAATAAATGGATTTGACCGACCTGCTGTACCTCGAATGGTTGCACCAATTCTATTTCTTACCTTAATATCCGGATTATGGTGATGAGATAGAACTTCGATGTATAATTCAAGATCGTCTCCTTCAGGTTGATTCACACCTTGAAAATTCTGGCAAACATCTATATTTATTGAAAAATTTCCATTATCATCTGTATAACCTGAACCCAAGAAATCATCAACATTCCAACCATAATCCCTATCATAAACACTTACTGCAATCCCGCTTATTGAAACATTGGAAAATATATTATTTCTATTAGTATTCAACCAAGCTTTTACATCCCCTGAAATAGTACCTTTGTAACGCTGTTTATTTGGCCCACAGTCATCCCTTTTGAATTTTACAGCTCCATTCATAATGGTATTGCTATCAATGTCTTCTATATTTTTCATCGGAACAACATAAGCCAAGCCAGGAAGAGAAAAATATTGGTATTGAAAGCTATCATTCTTAAAATCGTCATCGGATAAATTGCTGATAGGTATGGAATCGGGATTAATGGAATCGCGATATTCAGTTAATAAACCATATTCGGGACTCTCCCAACTTCGCTTTAAATCCAAAAAGTCATCATAATCCCAAACTTCAAGTGAATTGTATGGTGTAAAATAAATAATGGCCTTAAAACTTTCAGCAAGACTCGTATCTGATTGGTGTAATATTTCAATATTCAGTGCCCGATAGCTAAACGGAAGGTATTCAGAATTATATGAAAAGGATAAACTAAGATTAAAACTATCACCGGGCATATAAAAACCGGGTGTTGGTGAGATTGTAGAACCTTCGATCCACCAGTCCGTATTCATTTTGAATTGTACCCCCTGCCAAGATCTGTCGTACTCGTAAACCTGATGGGTTAATTTGATGAAATGATCCCAGTAGGTAGTATCAAAAAATTTAACTTTGAAATTGATTTAAACCATATTGGTAGAATCAAGGCTGACTTCGTAGCTCTTTAATTCAAGATACCAATGGTTATAATTAACAGTGTCTAATTGAGCTTTGGCAAAATGGCTGGAACAAATAAAAATTATGATAGTAAGGATAATGTTTTTCATAACATGAGATTTGATTTATTGTACAATATGATAATCCACCAGATTCCAGACCTGGCCATATTCAGGAAATTCTTTTCGGATAATTCCAATATTTTTTACTGAATAGATTAAAGTAGGTGTGCCCAAATAAAAATAATTGAAATTGTCATTGGCACGAACTACATTGGTGAATTCAAAATTACCAAGTTTGTAGGTTGAATATATGGTGTCGAATCTATTAATTTGATCCGGTGAGCCGTTTCTAATCCAGTCGCCTTTTACCGGAGGAAGTTTGATCAGGTAGCATTTTCTTACATATTCATCTAAGTCACTGTTTTCATGAATCATAGCTATGGCACCAGAAAAGGATGCTACTTTAAAATATCCAGAGTCAATTTGTCTAGTTGAGTAAAAATAACTATTTACTCTTTCCCAAAAATGATTTAGTCTGTATTTATCTATTTGAAGTTTCTCGCTTGTTAGTTTATATATTTTTATAGTATCGTAGATATTCAAGTTTTCTTCCTTATAAACCCAGTAAGTGCCGAGTTTAAATGCCCCCCAATCTTTTAACTCTTGGCTTACTGGATAGAAAACTTCATCCTGTTCATTACAATGTTGAAAAGATAGAATGACAACGAATAAACCAACGATTTTGAATATTGTTTTCATGTTATCAAAAGTAACAAATTTATTGTTATGTCAACTGTATGCAATGTCATATTTTCAAACACTCGGTTTGTTTTAAAAATGAGGATTTTGTATTAGCGTGATGATGTTATTTATGCCCCATAACTTGTTTATACCCGCATATTTCCCTCGCGTTAGTTCATTTTCGCGTCCCAATTTCCAAATTGTATACCCGAAACTTTATTGCGCAAATACACTTTGCCAAAGGCACATTTTTGCGACCCTTTTTATCGTGTATCTCTTCAAAGTAAATGATTTCGTTCAAATCGCCTGCGTCAAAAAGGGTAAATCCCGTTAAATTAATATTTGGTAAAATTTGATCACATTTTTCTATCCTTCAATTCACCAAATACACACCTTTTTGGTGAATTGATTCACCAAAAACACACCTTTTCAGTGAATTGGCGGTTAATTAAGTGCAACAGCGCTTCTTTTTCTCCCTCTCCAATCCACCTCTCCTTAGAAAAACAAACGTCTCTCAAGCCTCTTTTTTCAACCAGTTAAAGCAGGAAATATCACGAATCACTATATTTGTTTTTCCATGTTTAATATGAAACACCCTTTCAGCCAAATTGTCGGGTTATCGATGCTCGCAATGGCAGCTTTTTTCACCGGCTGCGAAGAAGTGCCCCCCTTCATTGATTATTCAAAAAAAGTAGTGTTGGCCAAAGACACCACCTATTTTATTGATGTTCTACCCGCCGCCGAAAATAAAAATGTGTTGATTGAAGACCTTTCCGGCGTGCGTTGTGTGAATTGTCCGGATGCGAATGTGACCGCCAAAAATATTCAAGCCAAAAACCCGGATAGGGTGGTTGTGCTTACCTTGTTTCCAACTTCGCTGAAGAATTTTACTACACCGTATGTCGGCGAAGACACTTTGGTGACCCAGGATGCAGAAAACATCATGACCCAAATCCTTAAAACGCCGACCGGATTGCCGAGCGGTGCGGTAGATCGCATAAAATACAGCGCCGAACCTTCTATCACCATGCGTGAAACCAAATGGGAAAAATACACCAATGACCAGCTTCTGCTTAAATCGAAAGTAAACACCACCCTCGAATTGGCCAAAGATGAAAGCCAAAGAAAAATGGTGGCCAATGTGAAAGCGGTTTTTACCGAGAGCTTCAGTCATCCGGTATACATGACCCTGATGCTGGTAGAATCTGAAATTGAATCAAAACAAGACACCAAGGGCGGCGAGGTCGAAGACTACGTGCACCATCACGTACTGAGAAAGTGCATTACGCCCTACAATGGAATACAATTGGCCGCGACTATTGAGAAAGGACGTGTATTTGAGAAGGGTTTTGAAATTGAAATTCCGGAAAAATATAAATTCAGCAAATGCTCTGTGGTGGCCATCATCAACCTGAACGAAGCAGACAATAAGGAAGTTCTTCAATCGGTAGAGGCCAAATAATATCAGCATGATGACAGACCCTTTTATCCGAAAGGGGTTTACCCGTTTTCTTACTTTGGAGAAATCGCTTTCCAAAAACTCGCTGGAAGCGTATGGGCGAGATGTCGAAAAACTCTATCTCTTTTTAGAAGAATGCCATCCGGGAATCACCATTCGATCGGTAACTTTAAAAGAATTAAGGGAATTCAACCAATGGCTCACGCAAATCGGCCTCGCACCCCATTCTGTGGCCCGAACCATGAGTGGCATAAAAGCATTTTACGCCTATTTGGAGGAAGAAGAGATTATCAAAAATAACCCCTCGCATTTGTGGGAGGCACCCAAGTTATCCAGAAAGCTGCCTCAGGTTTTGGATATCACAGAGATTGACGCCATGTTGGCCGCCATCGACCGATCAAAGCCCACAGCCCAGAGAGACATCACCATGATTGAACTCTTGTTTGCCTGCGGATTGCGTGTATCTGAGCTGATTTCCTTAAAAATCAAAGACATCCATGCCAACGATTCGTATGTGCGCATCATCGGAAAAGGAAATAAGGAAAGACTGGTCCCCATCGGCGAATCGGCTTTAAAACAGGTCGATTTGTATTTACAATATGTGCGCAATCATCAAACCCCGGCCAAAGGGTTTCAGGATTTTCTGTTTATCAACAAAGTCGGAAAAACCATGTCGAGGGTCATGGTCTTTTACATTGTTAAAATACATGCCGCCGCCGCCGGTATCAAGAAGAATATCAGTCCACACACCTTCCGGCATTCTTTTGCCACCACCTTGGTAGAAAACGGAGCCGATCTTCGGGCGGTGCAAATGATGCTTGGCCATGAGTCTATCGCCACTACAGAAATATATACCCATATCGACCGTCATTATCTTGAGAGCATCATCCGCGATTTTCATCCGCGGTCGTGAATTATGGTTCGGATGTTTATTTTCGCATAAAAGAGAACCAATGATAGTTTACAATGTAACCGTGGTGGTTGAACCGGAAATTATTGAGGAATGGCGTGTATGGATGCGGGAAGTACATTTGCCGGAGGTATTGGCTACCGGAAGGTTTTTGTCTTGTTCGATGTTTCGTATTCATTCCGGAAACGAGGGTGAAGCGCCCAGTTTTTCTATTCAGTATCAGGCGGCTACCTATGAAGATTATGAAGCATATTTGACCAATGAAGCTCCGGCCTTAAAACAAAAAACCCTCGACCGATATGGTGAAAAAGTGCTCGCTTTTCGAACTATTTTGGAGCACGTTGAAACGCTGCATCCCTGATTTTTGGGGTTACGAAGAGCACAGCTACCGCCAACACGGGCAATACGGGCAGTAAAAATCGACTTGCTCCCAATGGACCGGTAAGAGCGGTAAAATACAGAACCGCCAGCAGCACAATGAGTCTGAACAATAGAGGAATCCCTTTCCAAAAAATAAGCCGAATGAAGGCATAGCATTTCAAGAGGTTAAACAGCAGAATCAGCACCAACAAGGCCATCCAATCTAACGGCTGACGCTTCACATAATCCAACCAATAGTTTTTATTGGAAACGGACTTCTCCATGAGCCCCGAGGTGTCGTCTTTGTCGAGTTTAAAAAACGAATACACATCAAACCGACCCGGATCTATCATCATGCGTGCCATACCTTTGATATGTAACTTTAGGTAGGTGGTCCAATGTTCGAGCAAGTATTTCCGACATTGTTTTGTGATGGCTTCATTATTGGCCCTGAAAGCCGCTTTGTCGGTTGTTTTTATCATCAGCGGAGCGAGGATGCTGTCTGCCTTTTCTGCTGAACCATAGGCCGCCATCAGCGTATATCGGGTATTATAATGCAGGAGGTTGATGTTCGAGATGCTGCTGTAATGCCGGTAACCGGTATTGTTTTCGTTTGACCGGTTGATTAAAAGCAGCACTAATATCGGAAGGAGTGCAATGGGCAGAAGCACAAATAACTTTCGGGGAAGGGTATAAAAACGCAGGATTAAAGCCAGGGGAAACACCCAAACCAATAGACTCATAACCGGCTTCAACAGAAAACCGGCAATAACCACCACGGCCATCGTAAACCAGTATCCGGGTTTCGGCGTTGCAAAAGCTTGGTGTGCCAGGTACACCAACAACAAGGTAAATCCCTGCATCCAGATGTCGGCCATGATTAGGCCGGAATAAATGAATTGACTGAAAGAAAAGATCCACGTGAAAAGGTACAAGATAAAGGCGCCGGAAGAGAGTGTGGTTATTCCCGACAGGGTTAACACCCACGATTGAAACAGATATATCGACACCAGACTCAGCAATAGTTGAAGAAAAAGAACTATACTTTGTTGATGACGGCACAAAAAGATGATGATTGGATAGAGGGGCGGCCTTTTGGTTAATCCGCGCATATCCGCTTGTTCACGAGCATCAAAACAGTAAAAACTCCCGTTTTTCTCAAAACTTTGAGCTGCCTGCAGGTATTCGCTGCTATCCCGGAGTTGGGGTTGCTCTCGCACAGCCCAAATGAACGCCCCAAGATGCATCAAAAGCATTACAAACAGCAAAATCAAATTTTGTCGATGCGACATCGTTTGCGAATGTACTGAGAAAACCTACTTAATCATATTCCACAGCTCATGTTATACAAAGCATATTCTGTTAGCGTTTAAATAATACTTAAATGTTTAAATTTGCGCCACCACAGTCAACCGTATAGTGCGGTATGGTGTTATCATTGGCCAATATAAATCGTATGAAAAAACAACTTCTATTTCTCTTTTTAATGGGTGCATTTTGCACGCAACTCCTTGCCCAGCGCTCTATTACCTCCTTTGGAAGTCCGCTCACCGAGAATTTCAATCAAATGGTAAATACCGGTACCGGGGTATGGAATCAGGACAGCGTGAATTTGAGAGGGTGGTATGCCTACAAAACCAATGCGTTTAGTGCCTACAACATCATATATGCCGATACAGGCGGATCAAATTCCGGCAGGCTGTTCAGTTACGGTTCTACCGCAGCCAGCGATAGAGCCTTGGGTTCGCTGGCATCCGGTTCTACCGACAGGGTGTGTTATGGATGGAGACTTAGAAACACCACCGGATCAACCATTAATCGATTGTCGCTCAATTATTATGGAGAACAATGGAGGCAGGCCGGAACAGGTGAAAACAGGTTATACTGTTATTATAAAATCGCAAACAGAATAGATTCACTCACCTATGATGAATTAAAATACGGGGTGCGCATGACCAGAAACACAAAGCTGGAGTATGAATCTCCGCAAAAGTCAACCACCGCAAGAGCTTTGAATGGCAATGACGGCGCCAACAGGGTGTTCGTAGCGGACACCATGACCGTCTCTCTTCCCGATAACTTTGAAATATTTATCGTTTGGATAGATTCCAATGACGTGGGTTCTGATAACGGACTCTCGTTAGACGACATGTCATTAACGGCACTGGTAAATGCAGACGTTACAGCCCCTGAAGTTTCTTCTGTAAACCTAATCGGGAAAGACACAATCATTGTGGCATTTAGCGAACCGGTGGAAAAAAGTTCAGCCCAAAACACGTCTAACTATGTGCTGAATCCAACGGCAACGATTTCTTCCGCCACTCTGGACACAGCAACCAATAAAGTTACTTTGGTTACAGGGTTAACCCCAAGTGTGAGTTATGATTTAATCATTAAAAACGTGAAGGATTTGGCCGCCTCTCCCAACACCATGGCGGAAGATACTTTTAATGGTTTGATGTATAATCCCTTCAGCACTTCCTTAAAAATATCGTCCTACAAAGCCATCAGTAATGACACCATCGAGGTGGTTTTTAACGAGTCCGTGCTTCGGTCGTCAGCAGAAGATAAGTCTAACTATAAATTTTCACCCGCTGTAATCGTGAGCAGTGTGTCTTACGATTCTGCCAATAATAAGGTGTGGATTTTTACATCGCTCACCAGCGGTAAAAAACACAGCCTGATGATCAGCGGCATTCTCGATATGGGAACCCCGGCCAAAATCATCATGCCCGATACACTGGAAGGGTTAATGTATAACACCTACAGCGGCAGTGCTTTGTTGTTTACTGAAATATCTTACAACGATCGCAACGGACCGGATCCACTCGAGTTTGTAGAAATTTATAACAACGGCAATACTACCATTGAAATGGGAGGAATTTCTTTCAGCAAAGGCATTACCTTCACTTTTGACGAATTTGCACTTGCTGCTAAAAAGTCGGCCATCATTACCCGTTACAGCGACACTTTTGAGCAGGTTTTCGGATTTAAACCGCACGGCATTTTTACCGGAGCACTCAGCAACAGCGGAGAAGCGGTTGAAATCGTGAATGGCAAAGGACGGGTGCTTGATCAGGTAACATTTGACGACGCCGCTCCCTGGGATGTAAGGGCTGATGGCGCAGGACCGTCTTTGCAGCTACTCTCTTACTATGCCAATACAACAGACAATGACAACGGAGCCAACTGGATTGCCGACTATGGATATTTCGCATTGTTACCTGGAGGAGACACAATCTGGGCCAGTCCGGGCGTAATTCCAACGCATTATGGAACCATTTCAAAAGTGAGAAGGGAAGGAGCCGATGGGGTGAACGTGGCCAATGGCAGCAAAGCGGAATTAAGGGGAATCGTTTATGGCGTAAATCAACGCCCTACCGGATTGCAGTTCAGTTTGATTGATGCTACCGGTGCCGTCTCTGTTTTCAGCACTACCGCCACTTTTGGATATACCGTAAAAGAGGGCGATAGCCTACATGTAAAAGGAGCTTTGAATCAATTCAGAGGTTTGGCACAAGTCGAATCGCTCGATACCGTCATGTTCATAGCCTCGAATCGCCCGCTCAAAGATGCGGTAGTAATGAGCAAACCGAACGAAGCCGGAGAATCTGATTTAATCAAAGTATTGTCTTATACCATCATCACCACCGATGCCAATTGGGTAAGCAACAAAAACTACAGTGCCACCAATGGAACAGATACGATTCAGGTGCGGATTGACGGAGACACTGAAATTGACGGCAATCCAATTCCGGCCGGACCTTTGAACATCACCGGATTGGGAGCCCAGTTCGATGCCACGATACCGTTGACGGAAGGCTATCAAATTCTCCCGAGATACAACAGTGATTTCGAGACCCTTACTTCTGCGCCGGACCCTGAGATTGCATTCAGCACCACCGCCACCACAGTAAAGGAAAGCGATGGCAGCTATAAAGTGTCGGTGAAGATTACCAACCCAAACACCAACGCCACCAATTTTACCATTCGCGCTAAAGGGGGAAATGCAGTTTCCAATGTAGATTACACCGCCGCCCTTCCTGCAAATAGGGGTTTTGCAGCGTCTACCAGTACTCCTGTTGAATTGCAGATTACTTTGCTCAAGGATGCAAATCCCGATGGAAGCAAAACGCTCGAACTGGTATTGGAAAACCCAGATAATGACGCAACCATAGGCGCAGATTCAGTATTTACCTTAACCATAACAGACGATGATGTGGCTGTCGGCAACATTGCCACCTTAAAAGCCAACAATGCAGAAGGACGTCCTTCTGGTGAAAACCAAAAAGTTCGCGTTAAAGGGGTTGTGTATGGGGTAGATATCCGTGGCGGA
>JBIIVF010000064.1:0-12854 GCA_044339595.1 Bacteroidia bacterium | reverse complement strand
TTGATGTTTATTTAAGATGATTGTCGGACCCAATATCGGGCCATTGACACCAAATGTTTTGGTTTTATTACCCTGAAATAGCTGCATGGAGCTTTCCTTGATTTCAAGTCGGATATCTTTCCCTACAATGGTATCCGGAATGAGTAGTGGATTTTGAGCGAAGGATGGGGCTATCATTGCCGCCCATACGAATAAAAGGAGTAAAACATTTTTAACCATGTTACAATGCTACGGGCAGAAAATCAGATTTAGTGTAACAAATGTAACTTTTAAGGGTATAATGATGGCAGTGATTGAATGTTGGAGATTATTGACCGACCTTTCTAGAATCAAACCTTATAAAACAAAAATTTAACCGCAAAGTACGCAAAGGGACGCGCAAAGAGACACAGGGATAGGGTTCTGCAGGGTTATCAAATGTACTTTATTTCAACTATACACCTCTATCTCAAATCCATCCTCAAAATCTCCTTCATAAACTTCTCGGTTTCGAGAATGACCTGATCTGTATGAGGATTCCAAATGCCACTGACGAGGGCATGTGACGTTGCATCCGGCATGGCCATGAGTCTCTTGGAGGCAGCCGGGGTGGACAGGGATGCAAACATCTTTTGAATGGCTTCAACGCTTACTACATCATCCTGATGTTGTTCATCTTTAAAATAGTACAAGGTGAGGCAAGGCTGTGATATTTTAGTGAAGGTTTCAGCTTTCATGCTGTGATTCAAGAGGTTTTTAAGTTCCACCAAAGCTTCGAGTCGATAGCGGGTATCCCAATATTGCCTGGTGCCTTTCGGGCCATCAAACGTATGATAACGACTGCCCTTCACCGCACGGGCTATTTGCAAGCCCCATGGAGCGGTGAGCAAGAAAGACCGTGGATCATGTAAATCGATGTTCGGAGAATATAATATCAGCCCCTGAACCTGATCCGGGAAAGCGGCTGCCAGCATCAATGCCAGAGTTGCGCCGGTGGAGGTTCCCATAATGATGACCGAATCGCCGAATTCACGGGCTTTCATCAAACTTTGCACTGCAGATTGCCAATACGGACCACTTTCGAATTCAAGCATAGGTTCGGTATTCTGTAAGCCATGCGCAAAAAGTCGGGGTGCGTAAAGGTTCATTCCGAATTCCTTTGAAATGGTCTGCATCACAGGGTCTCCTTCCATCGGACTGGCAGAAAAGCCATGCAGGTATAATAGACAATAAGGCGTTTTCAATCGCTTTTGGTCTGTGTTTATGATCAAAAGTGAATGATTCCCGGGTTTTATACCTGAACTCGTGTCTTCCTTAAATCCAGCTATTTCTTTGTTAAAATCCGGTTTTCCAGGTTTCGGCCCTGACATATATAGGATGGGCAAGAGAAGCAATAACCACCAAAGTCGTTTCATGGTTTAAAGGTAATCAATTCTTTGAATAGTTAAGATGAACTTATTCTGCGCCAATCTGCTTGAAATATTCCCGAACCTTTTCTTTGTAATAAGGTGACAAATCAGGAGGCAAGGTTTTTAGCAACTCTTGTTCTTTCTCTTTTTCCTTTAAATACTGCTGTAGACTCGGCGGGATATCGCGCAACATATCTTTTCCTTCATTGGCTTTGCGGCGCTCTTCCTGACCTTGTTGGCGTTCTGCTTTGTCGTGCTCGAGCAAACGGTGAAGGATCTCTTGCTGTCTTTGCAACATAGCCGGATTCAACCGTTTATTGGCGAGATCGCGCTCGATCTGATCCATCATTTCCTGGGTTTTATTCAGATCGCCCAATTTGCCTCCACCCTTTCCTTCTTTTTCCATTTGCTTTTGGAGGTCGCGCAGCTTTTTGCGGATTGCCGCTTGCTGTGCCATAGCTTCAGCAAATTCCTTTGAACCGGGTTGTTGTCCGTTTTGTTGCCCTTTCATCAATTTTTCCATCTGCTTGGCCAAACCATCCTGCATTTCCTTGAGGTTATTGAAACTGGGCTGTTTGTTCTTGCCGGCCCCCGGATTGCTGCAACTTCCATTGGAAGGTTGTTTCATCTGATCCTGCATCTGCTTAAGTAAATCACTCAACATCAAGGCCAGGTTGTTCATGCTGGTCATGGCCAATTGCTGATGATTGATGATCCATGGTGTCTGACGTTCGCCGATATGCGTGAGGGTCTTCTCTATGTTCAAATTCACAAGGCCGATTTCCTTGTTGATGAAAGACTGCACTTCGACCACCCTTTTGCTCAGTGCGTACAGTGAATCTTCGATCATTTTGGTATCGTCTTTTACTTTTTTCTGCAATTGACCCAACTCCACATATCTGGGATTGTATTCCCTGATTTGCTTGAATTCTTCCATCAACTTTTCCTGATCTTTGCTCACCTGAATCAGATTTTCGAGTATTTCACGAAGCGTATTATAGTCTTCTACGTGCTTTTCCTTTTCATTCTTCTCCATTTGCTGCTTCATCTTTTCAGCCATCTCCTCCATTTTCTCTGCAGCCTTTTTCTGATTTTGTGATGCTTTGCTATTTTGTTTTTTCTCGATATTCTCTTTGCCGTCTTTCATCTCCTTCTCGATGTCTTTCTGCTCTTTTTCATTCTTATCGAGTTCCTTCGGCTTTTCGAGGGCTTCGTTTTTCTTTTCTACATCCTTCAAATCCTTCTTCACATCTTCAAACTTCTTGTTGAGTTCATCTTGCTTTTTAGAAAGTTCTTCAGCATTTTTTTGACCTTTTTCGGTCTCCTTAGAAAGTTGTTTTTGCTCCTCGGCCAGTTTATTTAACTTCTCGGTGGTTTCCTTTACCTTCTTCTCCAATTCAAGTTCCTTAAAGAGTTGCAGCATGCGATCCATTTGTTTGGCCATTTCCTTGTCATTGAACTTGAATTTTTCGAGTTCCTGCTGCAATTGCTCTTTGTTGTTTTGCTCCATCATCTGCTTGATTTTCTCCATCATCTCCTTCATTTCGTCGTTCATCACCTCTTCAAACAGTTTCTCTAATTCCTTCTGCTTCTCCAGCATTTCTGCATCCTGATCCTTGAATTCATTCTCG
Organism: Bacteroidia bacterium; assembly: GCA_044339595.1. Classification (GTDB taxonomy): domain Bacteria; phylum Bacteroidota; class Bacteroidia; order NS11-12g; family UBA9320; genus CAZTGZ01. Next base: position 9,835 of record JBIIVF010000064.1, on the reverse strand, counting down.
CGGCTGTTTTTCTGCTTATTCTCCTCCACAACCTGCTTCATTTGCTCTTGAATCTTTTCGTGCTTTTTAAGCATCTCCTCAATCTTTTTCTTGTCTTCCCAGCTCATGGATTTTTTCTCCGTCATTCTTTCCTGAATCTTGCGGATTTCGTCATCCATCTTTTTCAGTTCCTTGGCGCTTTGATTGAGGTCAGATTTTATTTCCTGATTTTTATTTTCTGTTTCCTTATCCAGTTCTGAAATGGTGGGCGCATTGAAAGCTCCGTTCAAAGTCTTGGTCGCCTTGCTGCCGTTTACTCCGTCATTGTCCCAAATTTCGAAGTAATATTCGAGCTTATCCGCGCTTTTTACGTTCAGGTCTTTTAAATCCCAATAGTAAAAGAAGGTTTGACTTTTTCGGTCTTTCTCGATTTTTACAGACACCGTGCGCATCGGCATTTTAAGTTTTTCAGGATCATCCGAAGCAGTGAAACGATAATGGAAGTTCAGCTTATTGAATCCATAATCATCATTGACATTTCCGAGGAAATAGATCAGCTTGGCACTGTTCGAATCCTGGGTTTGTTTGAATTCAATTTGCGGATAGGCATCCGGAATGACGTTGATCTGGTAACGCACAGAATCATGGCCCTTCATTTTTCCGTTGGAAGTTCGGAGGGTCATAAATTCAGACAACATGAATTTTCGTTGAGAGAAAAAGCTATTGGATTCCTGACGATCTGCCTTTGTTAGCTTTTGATTAAAAAATAAGCTCAGATCATCCACATTTCGGGTGTTGAATTTCCATTGGATGGTGGTTCCGGCCGGGATGGTCATATCCCCTATATTTTTTAGTGACTCATTTTTTCGACCGGTATAGGCAGGATATAAAACATTGGCTTCGAAATCGAGTAATAGCGGTTTGGGCACCACATTTAATTCATACGGCTGACTGTAAAATCCTTCGGCCTGAAAGTTAAATTCAGCACTTTCTTGCACATTACGGAGTAAAAAACGAAAGATACCATCTTCGTCTTTGCGCATTTTGTAGCGTTTTCCATCCGATTCATAATAGACCTCCCTTGGCATGGCGGTTCCTTCTGTTCTGACTGCCAATTCGAAATCTTCACTTTGAATTACGGTAAGTGAACTGTTTTCAATTTTAAAATAGAAAGGTGCTTTTTTCTGATAAAAGGTATTGTAATTCACCAACCTGCGACTGCTATCTGTGAATCCGGGAAACAAAATCCAAACACCCATTAAAATCACCAATGGGAAGGCCGCATAGCGGGCATAGCGGATGTTCGATTTAAAATCAACGGCTGATTGAAATGGTACCGGTTTCAAAGTTTGTGTGCGCTGATCGATGGCCGCCTGCAACAAAACATCATTGCTTTGTCCGGTAGATTGACTTTCAAGTTGAAGGGTATTGAGTAATTTGTCTTCGATATCAGGAAAATGGCTTCCCACAATCCGTGCGGCGGATTCATAATCGAGTACTTTACCAATTTTGTATAGATGGAGCAACGGGATAAAGATGTAGATGGCAGAAACCACCAAACTGAAAATTAGCCAAGTCCAGAATAAGATGGTTCTGACGTTGGTGCTAAACTGCCCGAAGTATTCAAGTCCGGTTGCAATTAGAAAAGCCGAAACGATGCCGGCCAATCCGAGCAAAAGGCCTTTAATCAATTCGTTTTTGTAATATTTCCGGATAAAGGCATCCAGTTTAGCTAAAATGATATTTTCTGCGCTTTGCATATATGCTTTGTCCCTTTAAACGATTTTTCTTTCTATTTATTTCTCTCTTTGAAGGCTTGGATGGCCGCTTCTTTACTGACCAATGCTCCATCGATTCTCCCAACAATAAATGCACCGGAAACCCCGATGCGCTTTAAATCATTTTCAAATCGCAATGCCTTATTTAAATCGGTAAACCGACCGAGCAGCAATTTGTTTTTCTCATCATGCTTTTCCTGACGAATGGCTGCCAATTCTGACAAGTATTCGTCGAGGTTAAAATTCTGAAAGGCCCCCAATTGAACCTCAAAAAATATCCCTTCAGGGGTGGTCAACTGAGGCTGCAATTGTGCCAAAATTTCCAGCAATTCAACGTTTTTGGATTTCAATGCCTCCATGGTCGAATCTTTTTCTGTTTTAACAGACTCTTTCTTCAACACTCGATTACCGAAGCCCCCCAAAAGGTAAACGTTCAACAGCACAGAAAAAGGAAACAACAACAAGGTAATCGACATGACGAGTCGTACTTTATTGATTTTTTCCCTGCCCGTTTTCGGTTCATCGCCGGGTTGAATTTCTGGATCGTTCTCTTCAGGTTGCATGTTGTGGAAATCCGTTTCAAAGATACAGTTTCAAAAGTGCATTTTATAGATTGAGACGATTATAACAAGAAGCTTACAAACTGGCATCATTTTTTCGGTTAACTTTGCAAACTTGTATATGAAAAAGACATATTTGATCATAATGATGGTTTCGCATGCACTGTTCTCTATGGCTCAGCAAGACACCATTAAAAAGGAAGTAGAATGGGAAAACTGGAACAACGGATTCCCAAAATCGCAACAAAGTCAAAAAATAGCGCTGATTGATGTGTACACAGATTGGTGCGGTTGGTGCAAAGTGATGGACAAAAACACCTACACCCATCCCAAAGTGGTTGAAACCATCGACCAATATTTTGTACCCATTAAATTCAATCCGGAAAAACCTGAAAAATATTTAGTGGGCACGGATACTTTAGATGGCCGGACTTTGTTGGGGCAACTTTCCGGGGGAAAATCATCAGGATATCCGACTACTTACTTCTTTTTGCCCGGAACGAATCAAATTTTTCAACAACCCGGATATATTGAGCCGGATCAGTTCATTTTGTTGCTTGAAAATGTAGTTTCGCGCTCGAAAAAATAAATTTTTGACTTCCAAGCTCAAGAAATACTACGGACATATTCTTCGGGATATCACCATTCAAACGGCCGGTGCTGAGGGAAACTGTGTAGCCCGTTGGGACAACCTGGTGGTGTTTGTGCCTTATGCTGCGCCCGGCGACGTTGCCGATATTCGAGTAGTTGGAGCAAAAAAGAAATTTCTGATTGGTGAAATCGTCACCCTTCATACCCCTTCTCCTGATCGCATTCAGCCTTTGTGCAGCCATTTCGGTGTTTGTGGCGGATGCAAGTGGCAACATGTTCAATACACTTCACAGCTGGCCTGGAAACAACAAGTAGTGTTGGATGCTTTTACCAGATTGCATAAAGTTCAGATTCCGACCATTCGGCCCATTTCAGGATCAGATGCCATTTGGCATTACCGCAACAAGCTCGAATATTCCTTTTCAATGTGCAGATGGGTGCTGCCCGGAGAACCGGAAGAAGCTGACCGCAGGGCTGCGGGTTTTCACATCCCGGGAAGATTTGACCGAATATTGGATATTGAAACCTGTTTTCTGCAAGATGATTTAAATAACCAAATCAGGCTCTTTATTAAAGATATGGCTTTTGATTTGGGACTATCGTTTTATCATCCCAAAGAACAAAAAGGCTACATGCGCAATGTGATTATTCGCAACAATCAGGTCGGTGACTGGATGGTAATTTTAATTATTGGCGATGAAGACACCTCCCCTGCCATTCAAATTCTGGATGCTTTGTGCGATAAATTTCCCGAAATTAAAAGCAGTTTTTGGGTGGTGAATACCAAAATGAATGACACCATTTATGACCTTGAGACACATCCGCACAGAGGTGCCGCATTTTTAACCGAGGGCATCGATCAATTGACCTTCAGGGTAAGACCAAAATCATTTTTTCAACCCAACGGGCAACAAGCAGGTAAGCTCTATCATTTTGCGTTGGAAATGGCGCAGATCAAACCCACAGATGTGGTCTATGATCTTTATTGTGGTACCGGAACTTTGAGCTTGTTGGCTGCGAAAAAATCGGCCAAAGTGGTGGGCATTGAGTCTGTTCCACAAGCCATCAATGATGCCAACGAGAATGCACAGCAAAACGGAATAACGAATTGTCATTTTGAAGTGGGCGACATGCGGTTTCTGTTCAACAATGATCTGCTGAACAAATATGGCCCTCCTGATGTTGTGATAACAGACCCTCCTAGAAGCGGAATGCATGAAGATGTGATCCGTCAACTAATGGAAGTGGGTGCAGATAGAATTGTGTATGTGAGTTGCAATCCTGCAACGCAGGCGAGAGATATTCAAATGATGGAAACCACGTATGAAGTAGCTGCCATTCAACCCGTTGATATGTTTCCACATACACATCATGTAGAAAATGTGGTATTATTGTGTAAACGATGAATCCTGAACAAACCCAAATATTGCTCAATAGCTTAAAAGCCGACCTGATTCTCAGCAAAGAAATCATACGGGAAACTGCTTTAGAAATAATTCAGGAGGAGTACACCAATTTCCCGATTTTTGTAGCACATCAGGTTAATGGTGGCATTCCACTCGGCGAAAACATCATCGATCATGAAGAATTGGGTTTGGGCTGGAGTGTGCATGTATCCACCTTACAAGAGTTTTTAGAAAGAGGCATTATCAAGAAAGACCGTGAAACGTTTTTCCGGGAGACCTATAAAGATCCAAAGGAATTTGCCTGCTTTTTTATCATCTCTTCTACGGATGGCCAATTCGCTTTCATTCCATACGAGAGCCGCGAAAAACAGGAAAGTAGCCATCTATGAGAATTCTTACGGCTATAGGCTTGATGCTTTTTTTGTCCATACAAAGCGCTCAATCACAGGACATTGATTCTGTATCAGATCCAATGATATCCAAAAATAATTCCACAGCTGAGTTTCCGGGAGGTACAGAAGCCTTGTACCAATATGTTGCCCAAAACCTCCGATATCCGGATCTTGCTGTTCAAAATAATATCAGTGGAAAAGTAATTGTCGAATTTGTCATCACAAAAGATGGAACGGTTGACGATATCCAAACTTTCGGAAAACCACTTGGGTTTGGATTAGAAGAGGCTGCCATGCAAGTGGTTAGAACTATGCCAAAATGGGAACCCGGAAAAATTGACGGGAAACCCGTAAAAATTAAATATCGATTGCCCATAAACTTCTCCTTACCAGAAGTTCCTGATAAAAAAAGCAAACAAACAAAAAGCACTCATCCTCCTCCACCGGAGATGAGAAAGGAACTTAAAAGGAATCCGAATGACTGACACAATATGGCCCAGGATTGCTGTTGTGGTTTTGAACTACAACACAAAAGAGTTATTGGAGCGATTTATTCCCTCCATTATGGCAACCGCCTATCCAAATATGTATATTGTATTGGCTGACAATGCCAGTACCGATGGTTCTGCAGAATTTGTGAAGCAAAATTACCCTCAAATCACCTTGCTTCAATTAGAGCAGAATTTAGGGTATGCCGGGGGATACAATGAAGCACTTAAAAGAGTGCAAGCAGACTATTATGTTTTGCTCAATTCAGACGTTGAAGTACCACCAAACTGGCTCATGCCTTTGGTTACAATGGCCATGCGCGATCCATCTTATGGGGCGATACAACCCAAGATTAAAGATTTCAAAGACAAATATTTGTTCGAATATGCAGGGGCTGCCGGCGGATTTATCGACTGGTTGGGATATCCCTTTTGCAGGGGCAGGGTGTTTGATACGGTTGAACAAGACGTTCGGCAATACGATGCAGATGAACAGATATTCTGGGCTTCGGGTGCATGCATGTTGATAAAATCAGAGGTATTTCACAAACTCAATGGATTTGATCCTCACTTTTTTGCCCATATGGAAGAAATTGATCTTTGCTGGCGAATGCAAAGCCGAGGATTCAAAATTATGTATTGTCACGATTCAGAAGTTTATCATATCGGTGGTGGAACCCTTTCACAACAGCATCACCGGAAAACTTACTTGAATTTCAGAAACGGCTTGAGACTCCTCATTAAAAACTACCCGAACGGGAAGTTGTTTCAGGTCATGTTTTTACGCATGTTGCTTGATGGCGTTGCCGGTATTCAATTTTTGATTAAAGGCAGACATAAAGACACCGTTGCTATCTTAAAAGCGCACCGCGACCTTTATCTGGAGCTTGGTACTTGGCTAAAATATCGGGAAACCAATAGAAAACTCACCTGGAAAGAACTCAATAATATTCCGGGCTTTTATTCGAAGAGTTTGGTTTGGCAATATTTCGCAAAAAAACGCCAGAGGTTTGTTGATTTATTTTAGCTGAAATCGTCATGAGAAATTTTGTCGACGACCGTGTTACCGTGCAACGGGATGCACTCCTATTGTGAAAATTTCCTGATTAAGGCATTCACTTCACTGCTTTTTTCGAGATGCACAAAATTGACCGGCACCTTCAACAAAATGTGATTCGGCCAAGGGCATTAAGGCGGCTGCCTTCATGGCCACTCCTTTGGTTGAATCCGATGGATGGATGATCGTGTTGGGTATGAATACATCTTTGTCGCCGAAAATCATTACTAAAATCATCAATCTGATTTTTCCAAAGGGCAATATAGCCTGCCAAACCATTTAGAAACAGGATGGTTTAAGGTCCGTAATCTTCGTCTCACCAAGCCAGTTCTATTTCGGAATGATCGCGGCTTTTCTTGATTTGTAGGGATATTTAAGGCCAAGATATAAAATTCAATTGTATAAAACGATCCTGTAAGCACTAAAAATAACCCACATTAAAAAGAGGCCAATTCTTTTGAGATATCGTCTTTTGAGATGATGACACCTCTCAAAATTTTTAACAAAAAAACAGTCGGTCTACAAATCAGCTGACTGTTTGAATAAATGCAGTGATTGAACGATGTAATGAGTTAAGAGGTTTTAGTAAACTAGGAACTTTACAAAGTCAGTGGCATTGTATTAATTACCCTGGATGTAATTTTTAATTTTTAGTTTCAAAAAATCATGGTTCAGACAAGGCACAAGATACGGGGTAAAAGGTCTCAAACTGAAAAAGCCAACGTGTAACGGATCTCATTAATAATCCTAAATCTCCAGCCCTGAAAGGGCGAAATATAGGAGGATGGATCGCTCCGCCCATCCTCATTTGGCGCAAATTAGAAATTAGGAGAGATACAAGGCACCAATTGCCAGACTAGGAATACCTGCATTTCATTTTCTTGTGAAAGATGCATTATATCTGATCCAGCAAATGCTCTATGGCCAAAGCGTAACCTTCCAGCCCCAATCCTATGATGGCACCTTCGCACGCTACAGACAACAAGTCCTGTTTTCTGAATGCTTCACGGATATGGGTATTAGAAATGTGCACACTGATAGCCGGAACCGAAACGGATCGAATGGCATCGGCCAAAGCCACGGATGTATGGGCCAGTCCACCACCATTGATAACGATGCCCCGAAACATTCCCGGAGACTGTTGAATGTGCTCTATCAATTCAAATTCTGCATTCGATTGAACATAGGTCAGTTCACAAACACCGGAAAATCTTCCTTTGAGTTCGATCAGAAAATCATCAAATGACTTATTCCCATAGATTTCCGGCTGCCTTTTGCCAAGCAAATTCAGATTGGGCCCATTCAAAATAAGTATTTGTTTCATCGCTATCGGCGAAATTAACAAAATGAACGCAAGCTTGTTATTTCAGAATCGAATTGAACCGTTTTATTGTACCTTTGAAAGCTCGTTACACACATGAGTGATCCAATCAAACACGAATGCGGGATTGTCTTTATCAGACTTTTAAAACCGCTCAGTTATTATCAAGAAAATTACGGCTCGGCCTTATATGGCATCAAAAAGATGCAATTAATCATGGCCAAACAACTCAACCGTGGTCAGGATGGCGCCGGCATCGGAGTCATCAAAATTGACCCGGCCTTTGGAAAGCGTTATATCGCCCGAAAGAGATCCAATTCTAAAAATGCGGTTGCTGAAATCTTTGAAGAGGTCATTCACCGTTTTGAAGAAGTTCCGGAAAAGAAAAGAAGCGATACACAGTATCTAAAAGATCATTTTCCTTATGCCGGAGAAATTTTGGTAGGGCATAACCGATATGCAACCCATAGCGGAAATTCAATTGAAAACCTCCATCCCTTCTTGCGTCAAAATAATTGGATGAGCCGAAATCTGGTTTTGGCCGGTAATTATAACATGACCAATGTGGATGAGCTTTTTGATCAGCTCATACAATTAGGACAGCATCCGAAAGAGAAAAGTGATAACGTGACCATGCTCGAAAAAATCGGGCACTTTTTGGATGAAGAAAATCATCGCCTTTATCGGAAATTTAAAGCAGAAGGGCACAGCGGACAAGCCATTGCCGACAAAATAAAAGACGAACTCAACCTCGAAAACATCCTACACAATGCATTTAGGAAAGTAGATGGAGGGTATCACATGGTTGGAATAGTTGGGGATGGAAATGCATTCATTATCCGAGATCCCAACGGAATCCGCCCTTCATATTACTATCAGAACGACGAAATATTTGTCATTGCGAGTGAGCGGCCGGCATTACAAACTGCTTTTAATCTTCAATTGAGCGATATCAAGGAATTGGGCCATGGAAATGCCATGATTGTCAATAAAGCAGGAGACATCAGAGAAGTAAACATTGTAAAACCCGGTTTAAATCAGTCTTGCAGTTTCGAACGAATTTATTTCTCGAGAGGCAGCGATGCTGACATCTATAAAGAAAGAAAACAACTCGGTGCATATCTGAGTGGAGACATCCTCCGCGGAATTGATTACGACATTCAAAACACGGTCTTTTCCTATATTCCCAACACAGCCTCAACTTGCTTTTACGGCATGCTCGATGGCATTTTTAAATACTTGGATCGCTACAAGCGCGAACAGATTCTAAAATTGGGCTCAGCGATTACCCCTGAACAACTCGATGAAATTCTCAGTATAAAAATAAGGCGAGAGAAGATTCTGGTGAAGGATGTTAAAATGCGCACCTTTATCACCGCTGATAAAGACCGTGACGATCTGGTCGGACACGTTTATGATGTGACCTATGGCATTGTAAGGGAAGGTTTAGATACTCTAGTGGTGTTGGATGACTCCATCGTAAGAGGTACCACCCTCAAGAAATCTATCCTCAAAATACTGGATCGACTGAAGCCGAAACGCATTGTTGTGGCCAGTTCTGCACCCATTATTAAATATCCCGATTGCTATGGTATTGACATGAGTCGGATGAATGAATTCGCAGCTTTTCGGGCCTTATTAAAATTGCTCGAAAGAGATGGGCTTAACCACAAACTGCAAGAGACTTACGAAATGGCCCAATATCAATTAACCGTTCCGGAAGAAGAGTGCATCAACGCGGTTAAATTGCTGTACGATTTATATGACGATAGTACGTTGGTTGAGATGATGGCAGAGATGTTAACCCCTCAGAATATGCATGCCGAGGTGCGCATCATATTTCAATCGGTCGAGAACCTGCATAAAAGTTGTCCGGATCATCCGGGCGATTGGTATTTTACCGGTAACTATCCCACACCGGGTGGAATGCGGGTAGTCAATCGCTCTTTCATATACTTTATGGAAGGTCGGAAGGAAAGGGCTTATTGAGGCGCGAATAGGGTAAAGACTGTTTACCTGCATCCGGTTTTTCTCACCATCGTGCGCGCTTAAACCCAGATTACGCAGCTGAAATTTTCATTTTCAACTAGACCGGTTAATCCTGTCATCCAACGAAATGTTTCCTTCGCCTTTTTTCAACCCCTTGTACGCTAAACAATTTATGCGGCAAACGGACGGGCATCCGCTATAGTCCTCATGCCCAAGTCCATTGTCTGTAACGCGTCAAAAGGGGCTTTACTGCCGCTCGCCCTTTTTCTTCGGC